>NZ_VOZA01000131.1:0-1275 GCF_013420015.1 Acinetobacter sp. YH12039
AATAGTATTGAAAGCCCTGCCAGTATGGCAGGGGCACTTTCTAATTTTCCCCTTTTCTGTTGCCTACCTGAAATTCGGGTGAGAAATGCCCGAATTCTTATATTCTGCTCATCTGTACCACGCTGTACTCGCCATGTCAGCACACAAGCCATACTACTGATCAGTAGCCTTCTCAGGATTGCTTGAGGTGTCGTTTGTAGCCATGCCTCAACGTCATGTCCTGCCTGCTTAAGCAATTTAAAATAACACTCAATTGTCCAGCGCCAGTAATACCATGTACTCAATTCTGCTGTATCTATATCCATTGCAACATTACTCAGCAAACACCATCTCGCCACAATTTTACCGTCACAATCCTTAACGACAGAAACAACCAGCCTTGCATCGACAGCATCTCCCTGCTCAGGAGCAACCCGCTTCCCTGAGCTATCTTTCTGCTTTGGTTTTGCTGCGCGTGTTATGCGTATATGGGTCTCACCCACATGTAAAGTATGCTGATTGCCTTTGTAAGAAATATTTTTGATTGAATGCGTTTCTATCTTTTCTGCAATCTCGCCAACTTTGTATGTCTGACCGTGATACTCAACTCGATGACCTTCTTTGGCCCGAATCAGCCATTTGAAGCGATTCTTGCTCATCGCTCTTAGATGGGCAATTGAGTCACCTTCACGATCAATGATATGAACTTTTGTTTTCTCAACCGGATACTGTTCGATCGTTTTGATTTGTTCTGCGAGTGAATCCAAATGGGTTTTTCGCTCGCTGTATTGTTCACTGAATGTGGAATAACAGCCTGATGCGTCAGATAGCGTTTGAGCCAATGGTGCAATGGGAAGCCCCGATGCCGCATCAACCAGTAGACTGCTTTGCAGTTCATAGCCTGAATCATATTGATGGGTTCTTTGAAGACGCTGAGTTTTATTGTTATGTTTCACATATTGCAGTTGAGACCAATCATGAATAATCAGCGCATAAGGGTGAGAGGATTGATCAATCTGTTCAAATGCAAGTCGCTGTATTGGCTCATTCAATTGCTTGAAAGAGACTTTTTCATTATTGAGAAATCGCCAAACTGCCTGGGTGGTTGCAAAACTGGACTTCTGGGCAGAGGCCATTTCCTTAATTGCAGGGGCAAGTGAAGCAAGAGGATTCATATTAAGCTTTACGAGGGCGTTGTATCGTCTGACGAGACGTGTATCAAGATGGGAGATATTAAATTGAAGAGCATGCTCTTCAATTTAACCCAAAACTTGGGATTTGTGTAGATACCTATGC
>NZ_VOZA01000132.1:0-1273 GCF_013420015.1 Acinetobacter sp. YH12039
GCCGCGTTCCAGGCGGCGACTATGAGGGCTATGTCGATGCCCATGTGCGCCGGCTGGAGGCGCTACGCCGGGCCGGTATCGTCGAGCGGATCGACGCCGACCAATGGCGCATCCCCGATGATCTGGTCAGCCGTGCCGCCGCCCATGACGCCGGCCGAGACAGTCAGGCCAGCGTTCGCGTCCTTTCCCCGGTCGATCTGAACAAACAGATCGGATCGGACGGCGCGACCTGGCTGGACCGGCGGCTGATCCACGGCGAGACGGCCGACCTTGCGCCAACCGGCTTCGGGCAACAAGTCCGCGAAGCCATGGACCAGCGCCGCGAGCACCATATCGAACAGGGCGACGCCACCCGCAGCCGGGACAGCCGCGTCTTCTACCGGCGCAACCTTCTCGCCATCCTGCGGGAGCGCGAGGTAGCCGGCGTCGGATCGGATATGGCTTTGAGTAAGGGCCTGCCGTTCCGCGCCGCCACGGACGGCGAGAGCGTCAGCGGCAAGTTTACCGGAACCGTGCATCTATCGAGCGGCAAGTTCGCCGTGGTCGAGAAATCCCATGAGTTCACCCTTGTCCCGTGGCGGCCGATCATCGACCGCCAACTCGGCCGCGAGGTTATGGGCATCGTGCAGGGCGGGTCGGTGTCGTGGCAGTTAGGGCGGCAGAGGGGGCTGGAACGCTGAGTGCGCCCATGCCGCATTGCGAAGCAAAAGATAATCTGATAAAATGTAGCAATTCATATTCGTAAGCGTGGAGTAATCAGATGGGAAATTCCAAGTCAGCAGACAAGTAAGCCGCAACAACCAGTATTGTTGTTGCGGCGCTCTGTAAGGCTAGTCTCATCTGATTGCTGACGAGCAGACGTCGCCCGGTATTCCTTAATCGAGGGTTGATTCGTCATGACCACCACACGCCCCGCGTGGGCCTATACGCTGCCGGCAGCACTGCTGCTGATGGCTCCTTTCGACATCCTCGCTTCACTGGCGATGGATATTTATCTCCCTGTCGTTCCAGCGATGCCCGGCATCCTGAACACGACGCCCGCTATGATCCAACTCACGTTGAGCCTCTATATGGTGATGCTCGGCGTGGGCCAGGTGATTTTTGGTCCGCTCTCAGACAGAATCGGGCGACGGCCAATTCTACTTGCGGGCGCAACGGCTTTCGTCATTGCGTCTCTGGGAGCAGCTTGGTCTTCAACTGCACCGGCCTTTGTCGCTTTCCGTCTACTTCAAGCAGTGGGCGCGTCGGCCATGCTGGTGGCGACGTTCGCGAC
>NZ_VOZA01000133.1:0-1262 GCF_013420015.1 Acinetobacter sp. YH12039
CAAAGATAAAAATAAAATGAAAAATATAAACGCAGAACAAATGCTATATATTATTCATTATGTAAGTGAAATAGAGCCTTACACAAATTGATAAAAGCCTAATAAAAAAAATATTTTAAAACTCAGCCAGATGAGTGAGCATGTCCTGAACCAGCACTTTGATGATGACAAGCTGTACCATTTTCAGGCCAATCTTTGGCATAAGATCAAAGACATGCCGCTTTAAGTACTAAAGAACTATATTGAAACCCAGGATCTGAACCAGACGGTGAGTTTAGGGCACGAGATCTGGGATCATATGCGCCAGACGGAATATATGCAGCAGCAACTGCATGACGGGATTTATACTTGGTATGTACGTAATCAGGAACATACTTTTGATCAGTTATTACGAGATCTGAATATTGATGAAGCATTGATTCAACATGAACTGAATGAATTGCTGACACCGATTATTCAGCAGATGATTCATCAGGGCTATTTGCGTGAACGTGCCCGTGCCTATCTGGCAAAATTCTATTATACTGAAAATACCTTAAAAATTTTAAAGATTGAAGACTAAAAAAAGCCGCTAGAAAGCGGCTTTTTCATATCTATGAATTAGAATTTGATATTCATACCCACGGTGTATCTACGACCATCAAGTACAATGTCATAATCGCCATTGGTAATTTCTTTATTTGCAATGTTATAAATACCAGCGGTCAACCTTAAGTTATCTGTCGCTTTAAAGACTGCACCGGCATCAAAAGTACCATATCCCGGTGTCCCATTATCCATAGAAGTACGGCTTAAATAATCACTGGTTTTGCCACGGTAATTATAGTCCATCCAGGTCGTCCAGGTATCTGAAACATCATAATCCAGACCGACATTCAGCATATGTTTTGGCATTTTATTCAAAGGCTGGCCTTTAAATTCGCCACTTTTTTGCTCAGTTTTTGTATAAGTATAACTTGTACTCGCGTGAAGATTATCCAGTACATCATAGTCTAATGTGAATTCAGCACCTTTCATTTCTGCATCGGAAACGTTTTTCATTTGGCTAACAAATCGATATGGCTTGCCATTTGCCGAACATTTCCATTCTTCTACAGGAGAACTATTTGTTGTTCCTGGCGTGTCACATAAACGATCTTCAACAATTTTATCTTTAAAATCAGATTTAAAGACCATTAAACTGCTTGTTAAACCAAGTTCAGGAGCCGAATAGTTAAATCCGAATTCATAGCTCGTACTTTTTTCTGGAGACAAATCAGGGT
>NZ_VOZA01000134.1:0-1241 GCF_013420015.1 Acinetobacter sp. YH12039
CTTGTATCTTGATTGATATAGTGATTAGCTACCACTATACGCAAATTGTAGAGTTTGGAGTGCTGCTAAAATCTTAAATTTGAACCTGAGATAAAACCTACAATTTGCCCTTATCCCTCATACAACTCTGAACGGTAACTAAGCACTTTGATGCTGTATTCACAAGGTAAGATGATGGTTAATGGGATAAAAATCATAGCTTAAACTCAAGGAATATCACCATGATTATGCTAGGTATTGATGTCAGTAAAACCAAAATAGATTGTTGCATTTTCCCTCAAGGTTTGACTGGAAAAAGAAAAAATAAAATATTTACTAATACAGAAAGTGGCTTTGGCAGTCTGCTCAAATGGCTCATCACTCTTAAAATTGAACCTGATCAAGTGACAGCAATCATGGAAGCGACTTCGGTTTATCATGAGAATTTGGGATATTATCTATATGATGCAGGTGTAAAGGTTTGTGTGGCTAATCCTTCACGAGTAAGAGCCTTTGCCAAAGGCATGTCCATGCTAAATAAAACGGATAAAGCTGATAGTGAAGCTCTTTCACGTTATGGTTACACCGCAAAGTTAATCATATGGCAGCCTGAACCTGAAAATGTCAGATTATTAAAAGCTTTACTAGGCAGACGAGATGTCTATCTAGGTAGTCTATTGCAGGAAAAGAATCGACTTGAAAAGGCGCAGTCCACTCATACCTCCGTTGTTGTGATTAAATTACTTGAAGAGAATATTGAGTATTTAAATCAGCAACTTGAACATATTGATAAGTTAATAAATAATCACATAGATCAAGATCCAACATTGAAACAGGATTTGAAATTACTGCAAACTATTCCTTCAATCGGTGAACGATCAGGCTTATTACTGTTGGGGTTATTTCATTCGCACAAGTTTGAAAAAGCAAGTCAAGCTGCTGCATATGTAGGTTTGGTTCCAGTACATCAGTTGTCTGGCAGTTCAGTCAACAAGCAAAGTCACTTATCAAAAGCAGGTGACAGTAAAATACGCTCAGTATTGTATATGTCAGCATTAACAGCGATTAAATATAATCCACACATTGAAGCTTTATATCAACGATTATTAAGCCAGGGTAAAAATAAAATGTGTGCTTTAGGTGCTGCAATGCGCAAGCTTATACATCTGTGTTATGGCGTTTTAAAACATCAGACTGCCTATCAAAGAGATTATTTATTGGTCGAATAATCTCAAAACCTGATTGACTACCAAGACGGTATC
>NZ_VOZA01000135.1:0-1211 GCF_013420015.1 Acinetobacter sp. YH12039
TGGGTATTTTATCGGGTGAAAATAAAGCTTTTAAAGTTCTTCTTTCAAACAAATTCACTTGAATTATTCTGAGTAAACGTTGAACTGTCCAACCTGTTTTTCCTAAATGTTGAGCGAAACTCACCAATAAATAGGCGATCATCGCAATCCAGATTTGTGTCTGAATTGCGTTCCTGCTGCGACCTAGAAACGCTTTTAATTTGAGATTCTGCTTAATCGCCTTAAAGAACAGCTCAACTTTCCAACGATCTTTATAAATCGCCGCAATGGTGGAGGCGGCTAAATGAAAGTTATTGCTGAGAAAGCTAAAGTGCTTGCCACTTTGCTGATCTCTATATTCAATTCTTCTTAACACTGGGGCTTTTCTTTTTAGGGCATGTGCGCTATTCAGCTGAATGGTTTCATCTTTTAGAATACCTTTGGATTCAAGCACTGGATGTTGCTGGATCACCTGATACACAGATTTAGGCCTAAAACGTGTGACAAATCCAATGTTTTGAGCAGTCAGATTTGCATACCATTGGTAATCGACATAGCCTTTATCAAAAACTACAATGCTGCCAGCAGGAAACTGGAATTTGCGGCCTTGTACCATGTCATTTTCTTTGCCATTTTCAACTGCAACAAACTCAGGAATATCATTGCTGTGATTCAATCCTATACTGAGTTTCATGCTGGCTTTTGAGTCGTGAACTTTGGCCCATTCACATAAGGAAAGCGACAGGTCAATATGACTGGCATCCAAGGAATACAAGGGATTCTTAAAGCGAAATTTATGAGCGACTTTTGAGTGGTCATAGTATTTAAGCAACTTGTAAAATAGCTGTTGATACAAGGCAGCAGGCTGCTGCTCATTGATTCGTGCCAGCGTGCTTCGGGGAATAGACTTTGCTCCGAGATGACTTAGCTTTTCCTGTTGGCACTCCAAATTGGATTGAATATCTCTCAGACTTTGCCTACAAGAGAATTGAGACATCAATATGGCAATAAACTGATCCCACCGGGAAGCCGCTCTAAATTTCTGTCCAACATGGTGCACTTTAGCAAGTTGTTCAAAATCCTGTCGCACAACAGGTTTAATTAGCTCATGAAATACGGTATTCTGATGTGACAAAACCTGAATCCTGGTCGTTAAAGTGTTTGTTTGCACTCATATTTTAACTGTTAGGACTCAGGTTTTTTTATTTAAAGCAAACTATGGGACAGCAGTG
>NZ_VOZA01000137.1:0-1124 GCF_013420015.1 Acinetobacter sp. YH12039
GCAACCAAACTGGCAACAACTTATGGCGTGTCTGCAGTAGGTTATTACCTCACAGCAGCCTCTATCCTGTCATTGCTTGCATTCTTGCTGATCCGTGAAACTAAAAATGATGATGTAAACAATCAGATCTAAAGATCTTGACAGATTAAGTCATCTCAATCAAAGCCAGCAGTTCATGCTGGCTTTTTTTATGATTTCACAACAAAAACTTGCTACTTCTTTGCTGATATTTCGGGAACAATCAAATAAATAAAGCCAGAGAATGAGGCAGAGTGATGCAGGATCTTATTGAGCAACTTACTCAAGAACAGCTGGTGGATATAGTGATTCTGCTAGAGGATGATAAAAAACTGGACGCCATTCGCTATATCCGGACGCATACAGCTTTAGATGAATCACAGGCGATACAGGTCATTGATGAAATTGTCAGAGAGCATGATCTGGCGCTTAATCGAGACAATAAAGGCAATATCGGCCCACGCTTTACTGATGATGCTGATGAAAATATTCCGGTGGTAACTACATCTTTGGAAGTTCCAGATCATCCCAACCTTAGCATCGCTAAAGATACTGAGGTGGCTGCACAGCAAGTCGGCAAACGTGTGCCAGGCCGTGAGATTGAAAAGAAAATCTGGATCACCGCAGCCGTTATTTTACTGATTATTATTGTGCTCTGGCTACTGCTTTAACAGCAGCGAATGAATCAGTTTTTTTTAGACCAATTCGATAATTTCAATGGTTGGTGGTACGCGAAAACGAAATGGTACCCCTACCATGCCCGTTCCCACGGTCACAAATACATCTGCATGCTCATGCCGGTACAAGCCTTTTTTATGGCCCAGAATGGAAACCTTTTTCATCACATAATCCGTCAGCCAGGGTAACTCGACCTGCCCACCATGCGTATGTCCAGAAAGCATCAATGGTCGTGTTGGCAATTTCGGCACCATATCCACGGTATCTGGATTATGCGACAGAATCACCCAAGGCTTGTCTTGAGGCAGATCCGGCATTGCGCGCATATCGGTTTTTCCAGCCCACAAATCCCCTACCCCGAGCAGACGAAATTCATCAAACTCGACAATCTGCCCTTCAATGTCCATAACCTGATTCACTTCCAGCGC
>NZ_VOZA01000138.1:0-1099 GCF_013420015.1 Acinetobacter sp. YH12039
GTGAAGAAATCAAAGAGCTGACCACCCCATCCGACTTACAGGGGGCTCTGGCAGTAGGCTCAACTTGGGCTGTGATTGTTTTGACCTTTGGCACAGTCGCTTATAGCTGGGAATATTTACCAGTCTGGGGAAAAATATTGATATGTGCCTTGGCATTAGCCATTCTGGCAGGTCGTCAGCTGGCTATGGCCATTTTGATGCACGATGCCTCACACCACAGTCTGTTTAAAACCAAGTGGCTAAACACACACTTCACTGACTGGCTATGCGCCCGTCCGATCTGGAATGAGGTCGGCAAATATCGACCATATCATTTGAAACATCATGCCCGCACCTCTCAACCTGATGATCCAGATTTAGGTCTGGTCAAAAACTTTCCAATTACTAAACAATCATTATTTAGAAAATTCTTTAGAGATTTAAATGGTCAATCCGGCCTAAAATTTCTGGCTGGCCGAGTCTTGATGGATTTAGAACTTCTGGAATGGAGTGTTTCCAATGATCCGAAACCAATTCCTCGTGGTAATCGCAGTAACTTGGAACTGGCAAAGAATCTGTTAAAAAATAGCTCGGGCATGCTGATTTCCAATGCTGCCCTATTTTCCGCACTTTGGGCCAGCGGTCATCCAAAACTTTATTTATTATGGCCGTTAGCTTATATCACTCCTTTCCCACTGTTTATCCGTATACGGGCAATGGCTGAACATGCAGGCCTGGAAACCAGCCATTCTGCACTGACTAATACCCGTACCACCCATGCAGGCTGGCTAGCGCGGGCTTTCGTTGCACCGATTCATGTAAATTATCATATTGAACATCATTTAATGGCCTCTGTTCCGCATCAAAATCTGCCCAAAATGCATCAGATGTTGCGAGAGCGCGATTACGTGAAATCGCCACCGAGTTATAAAGATGTAATTGTTTCATTATTAAAAGGCTAAAATAAAAGATCGAAGTTTAAATATACATTAAGTGTGATGGCAAAATTTTTTAAACTTAATGTTGATGGCTTTCTTTATGGTCATGATGCTCATGCGAATGGGCTGATTGCCGATGCTGTTCTGGGGGACAATCTTCTGCTTCAATTTGCAATGTCATC
>NZ_VOZA01000139.1:0-1096 GCF_013420015.1 Acinetobacter sp. YH12039
GTCGAGCAAAAGCTGAATAAAAAGATGCTGATACTGGCAGCACTAGGCAGTCTGGCTATCGGTTTCTATGACGGAATTTTTGGCCCAGGCACGGGCAGTTTCTTTATCTTTTTCTTTATCCGTTATCTGAGCGTGGATTTCTTGCATGCCTCAGCTTTATCGAAAATTGCCAATTTCACTACCAACTTGGCGGCACTGAGTTTCTTTATTCCTACAGGTCATGTGCGGTTTCTAGTCGGTGCCATGATGGCGGCTGCCAATATTTGCGGTTCGCTATTAGGAGTTAAACTGGCCTTCAAATATGGCAGCGGTTTTATCCGGATTCTGTTTCTGATCCTGGTCAGTTTGCTGATTTGCCGTATGGCTTATCAGATGTTTTTAGCCTAAAAATAGATGTAAACTATTCTCAATATTAAAGTTTTTTATACAAATTCGCCTTATAAATATTCCTGACCATTTGCCGGTTTCACTCTATGCTGGAGCAAAGGCATGACAAAAACAGGAGAAAAATTACATGACCACCATTTTTGAAGCATTAAGGGAAAGTCATGAAATCCAGCGTGATCTGGCAGAAAAATTACTGCAAACTTCGGGGGATTCGCCAGAACGTCGTGAGTTGTTCAAGCAGCTGAAGAATGAACTGTTTGCGCATGAAACCGCAGAAGACCGTTACTTTTATATTCCCTTGATGATGACAGATCCCGGCCTGAACATTACCCGTCACGCCTTGGCAGAACATCATGAGATGGATGAAATGATTGAGGAACTGACTGAAACTGAATTTAGTAGCCCAAGCTGGATTGCAATTGCCAAGAAACTGTCAGATAAGGTACATCATCATTTGAAAGAAGAAGAGCATGCTTTCTTCCAGCAGGCCGGAAAAATTCTGGGAGATGAACAAAAACAGGCTTTAGCGGATCAGTACAAAACTGAATATCAGCGTTATAAAAAAATGAAAAAAGACATGCTGGTTAAAAGCTAATATTTAAATTTATTTAAATTCAAATTTTCATGACAAAAAAAGATGGCCAGAGTGCCATCTTTTTTTTATTTATTCAGCTTTCTATTTTCCGGGTTTTATATTGCTGTCGTGCTT
>NZ_VOZA01000140.1:0-1081 GCF_013420015.1 Acinetobacter sp. YH12039
TGTTTGTAGCTTCGGTTAATGCCTGAATACTGGTGTTTAATGCACATGTATGCTTCTTATTTGCGTTTTCTAGCGATTTTTCAGCCTTGTCTAGCACTCCACTAGCGACTTGGTTGTAAAACTGCTCTAATCGCTTCTTATCGTCTGCTATGGCTTCTCGATATTCCTTCATGGATGCCAATAAAATATATAACTGGTCATCTAAATCATTTTGATTGCTCATAATGACATTCCGCCTCTACTTAGTTTTTGAGATGCCTTGCGGAGTGCTTGCTCGGCTCGTTGTTTATCTAATTCTTGCTGTCGTTTCATTTCCGCTTGGCGTTCCAGTTCTAGACGTTTGGTTTCTTGGTTCTTCTGCCATTGATCAAAACCTTGATCGACACGGTTTAAACCACGCTGTAAAACGCTCTCTTTCTGCTGTTTCTGTTGGTCAAGCTGTTGGGCGTTCTGCTGTTTCACATTGTCATTAAAACGGCTGATTTCAGTGTCTATGCCTTGTCTGCGTAATTGGGTGACTTTAGTGCCTTCATGGATGGTGGCTTGTAGTCCATTATTCTGATCGGCATAGCTGCGGTGGTCTATTTTTTCCTGAAAGCCTGCTCGTTCTAATGCGTGATTGGCTAAATTTGCCCACGTTTCCCGAATCTGTTTAATTTCGTCTTGGGTTGTCCCCATACCAAGGCTTTTTCGTTTGGCGTTGCTGAGTTCAATATCGGTTTTGGTGGTCAGAGTGAGTTTATTGTCTGCGTCCAATTCGGCTTTTCGGGTTGTGAGCATGATATGGGCGTGATGGTTTTTATCATTACCGCCTTTACTCGGTTCATGGATGGCTAAATCTGCGATTACGTCATAGCGATCAACTAAGGACCTGGCAAAGTCTTTTGCCAAGTCCTTACGTTGATCAGCGTCTAATTCATCGGGTAGGGCGATTACCCATTCTCTAGCGGTTCGGGCATCTTTGCGGTTTTCGGACTGTTCTGCCAAGTTCCACAATTCGCTACGGTCTATTTCTATATCAAGGTTAGACACAATTTCGCTATGGGCGACACCATCCTTTCTCGTAAAATCGTGGGTTAGT
>NZ_VOZA01000014.1:0-68449 GCF_013420015.1 Acinetobacter sp. YH12039
AATCCATGTTGCAAAGCGACTGAAGCAATTGAAACGTCCGGTGCTTTACAAGCCTGAACGATCTGCTGTTTAAATTCAGCACTGTATGTTCTTCGTTTTTTCGCAAGAGATGCGATGGATGTCTGATGATTTGTAGTCATAAATTTAAGTCCCCACTTGTTTCTAAGTGGGGACTAAATTAAGGCTTATAGGATGAATTCATAAGGTGTGTTCAGCGGACGCTTACTAAATTACCCCTGCCCGATCATCCGAAAAATAAAAAGATTTTTCATCGATCTTATAAATATCAGCAGGTCGCCCAATTACCGTTTTCCCGACTAAAAAGCCATTCATAAAGGTTTCAAGTTTTTGTCCTTTACGCATAATTGCAATTTGATAGCCATGGCCAATCGCTTCTTCGGTAGAGCCATGCAAGGCCACTAAAAAAGAATTTTTGATGGTGTCATCTGTGTCTGGATGATCAAAATAATCAAAACCCAGTGCTGAGGAATGCGAAGGGAAATAAGCATAGGGCGATGGAACATTTTTACAGCCAGATGCACGTTTAAATTTAGAGTCCGCCAAGACTTTTCCCTGCCATGCATAACATGCGGGCCAACCATAATCGACATCCTGTTTTAGCGCATAAAAAGTTTCATCTGGTTTTTTACTTCCCAAATGATCAGAACCTTGATTGGTCGCAAATAGAAATCTACCGATCCATTTTAGCCCAACAGCATTACGCAAACCTGCCGCATACACCCGTTGCTCTGAACCATCAGGATTCATCTCGATGACGGATGCTCGCACTTTTTCTTTTTCTACACAGGCGTTACAACTCGAACCAACCGACACATAAACTTTTCCATTTCCACCGATAGCAATCGTCCGCGTCAGATGCCAACCGCCGTATTTATAACTCAAACCATAATCAGGAAATGTCGCTAAAACTTCAGCCTTACTCGAAGGCTGAGTTTCTCCTCTACTAAATTTTTGCCGTGTCAGTTGGTCCGTTTCCGCCAAATAGAGCCAATCCTGTCCTTGAGCATCGGTATAAAACTGAACTGAATTTGGATTTCTCAAACCGGTCAGATAAGGAATGATTTTGCCAAATTTACCGGTGTCAGCATTCCAATCATCCAATATATATACAGTACCTTTTTTATTATCTGTTAGATCATACATATCCGTGACAAACATTCTGCGATCAGGCGCTTGCGAAAAAAAGCGTACCCGTTTGAGACCTTCAGCAGCAGGAATGATCTCGAAATTTGCAGGCAAATTTAATGAAAACTGCTTGCCATTTTTTAAATGGATTGGATGAGGTACAAGCTTGGGTTGTTGAGCCCAACTGGTCATTGAACAAACGAAACTAAGGATCAAGATGGCACTTATTTTTATCATATTTAAATACATCTCAATGAATCATGTATATCTGTATTCATCATAGACGCCTTGTATCTATTTTATTCAATTTATATTTTTAGAAAATATTATAATTTTGAAAATTAAGGTTTTTTAAATCATATACGCTGGTGCAGTACACAACAGTCAAAAATAAGGAGGAACTGTATTCCCCCTCACGTCTTTGTTTTTAAATCATGATTTTAATCAAAATCCATGAAACAACTTATTCATGTCTTTGCATACATATTCTTTAAAATGATTGGCGCGCGCATGTTTGGCATCAAATTTAGCTTCTAAATCGCCTTTTTTGAAAATATAAACACGATCCTCTTTACTGACTAAAAACTCTGCGCCCAGTTTCATCAAAAGCGCATCAATTTTATCTTCATCTGCAATCGATTCATCTGCATTGATTTTATCGTAATTGCGTTTAATGCCTTTAATAAACATCGCGCTGCCTCAGAGAAAATAACAATGCGCGATTAAATCAGAGTCCTGCTTTTTTGCAAAGGCTTTTGATGCAATAAAGTCATGGCATTTAAAACGCTAAGGGCAATCAACATTATTTTATAAAAACGCTTTAAATCACAATTCCTCACTTTACATTTACGTAAATCTACCTATGATGTAAAAACCGACAAAAATAACCACCAAAACACATAAACGGAATTATGTGTATGATTTATAAAAGGTTTAAAGATGAAAAAAATCCTATTCGCAAGCATTTTAGCAATGAGCACTCAATTGGCTTTTGCTGAAACCAAAACAGATGCCGTCGATCCTGAATTTGCTAAAGTGGAAGCCATGGTCAAGGCCAAAGATATGAATGGCGCCTACCAAACACTGAGCAAGCTTGCAGCAAAAGGTAATGCTCAGGCCACTTATAATTTGGGCTATCTTACTCAAACAGGTCAAGGCGTAGCGAAGGATGAGAAAAAAGCCATCCAACTCTATGAACAGGCTGCAGCCAAAGGCTACCCAGTTGCTAACTATGTGTTAGGTAAAAATTATGCAACGGGCACGCTGGGCTTAAAACAAGATACCAACAAGGCCAAACAATATTTAGAACGCGCATCTTCGGCAGGTTTTGACGATGCCTCCATCGACTATGCCATTTTACTTTTTGCAGAAAATAAACCTGAGTCAGATAAATTGGCACTCAGTAAACTTGATCCGCTGATTAAAAAAGGCAACTACCCTGCGATTCATGCCAAAGCGCTTTATGACATCAGTGCCGGCTTTAAAGCTAAAAATGAAAAGCCTATTCAACAAGGTCTAAATAGCATTCAAGAGTTAGCGAAAAAAGGTTATGTCCCTGCATTGATGGCAGTGGGCAATATGTTTGTAAATGGCAATATCATCCCGCAAAATTTGCCTGAAGCTAAAAAAATATTTAGCGCATTAGCCAAAGAAAATATTCCGCAAGCCAAAGAATCTTTGGCAACCGTGGATAAAATGATCGCTGAACAAGCCAAAGCACCTAAAGCCAATGCGAAAAAGAGTTAATTAAGCATTAAAAAAAGCCCTGCATATGCAGGGCTTTTTCATGGGACAAAGAAAATCTTGAGCTGATCAAAATCACGCCCACCACAGACTGATTAATACACCTGTTACGACAAAGCCCAAGATGGTACTCATCAACAAAGGCGTTAAGGTCTTTTCATTTAAGCCATAAACTTGTCCTAGCATGGCAAAAATCGTCGGCATCGGTAATGCGGCAATAATCGTCCCTGCATATAACATCTCTTGGCTGACATCAGTCAAATAGCGTAAGCCCAAATAAGTCAGTAAAGGCATCACCAAGTTGCTTGAAATCACCAAATAGAAGCTCTGAGCATTCACATACTTTAAGCTCATACCGACAATCCCACCACCAATTGCAAACAGCGCCAGTGGTGAAGCCGTTTGACCTAACATCGCCAGTACATCATTGATTTGATGAGGCAAACGGATTTGGAAAATTGCAAACCCAATCCCTAGCATTACCCCTGCAAAGAGTGGATTTTTTAACAGGGTCATTAAGGTATTTTTGATGATGTCGCCAATATTGGCTTTTTGCTGTGAACTTCCTAAATGTGCAAGGACCAGCACCGTTGGAATCAGTAGCACACTTTCAATAATGACGATCAGTGAGGTATAGGTCATCGCATTTTGACCGACCAACAAGCTTAGCACTGCAGTGCCAATTAAGCCTGTATTTGACATGCCAGCGCCTAGTGACAGTACTGCTGTTTGCGACATATTATTTTTAAAATGTGTCGACAATAGCCAATAGGCCATGCCATACAGTAAAAACGTGACTCCGGTATAAACAAAGAAATAGCCGGGATACCAAATTTGATGCAAATCTTTAGAAGCTAATGACTGAAAAAACAAAGCCGGCAGTGCAATCTTAATCACAAATGCACCAATGGTTCCGACCTGTTCTTTACTCAATAAACTGCATTTTACAGACAGATATCCCAAGGCCAAAAGAAAAAAGATTGGACCAATCACCTCAAAGACCATACGAAATATCCTGTGTAATAGACTCTTCCATCCACACCCTCAACCTAAGAGTGTAGATCGGACCGCTATAAATTTTGATAATTAGAAAGCCGTAAATTGACTTCTTTGTGCATGCGGCTGACAGCGTAAGTACTGCGGAGAAATTTTTAAATTTTCACCGAGTTCTGCAGCAGCATGCCATGGCCAACGCGGGTCATATTGAATTGCACGAGCAAGACCAATCGCATCTGCCATGCCATATTGTAAGATGCCTTCGGCTTGCATTGCTTCGGTAATTAAACCCACAGCAATTACGGGAACCTGAACGGCTTGCTTAATGGCTTCAGCAAAAGGCACTTGATAACTGGCTTGTAATTGAATTTTTTGCGCAACATCTAAGCCGCCACTAGAAACATGAATATAGGCTGTGCCTAGTTGTGCAAGCGCTTTTGACAAACCAACAGCCGAGTCTAGATCCCAACTCGGTGCTTCAGTATATTCCATCCAATCAGTTGCGGAAATACGTACCCCTATTGGATAATCTTCAGGCACGGCATTTTTCATGGCTTGGAACACTTCAAGGGTTAGACGAATGCGATTTTCCAAACTGCCACCATATTCATCGCTACGTTGATTCGACAATGGTGACATAAATTGATGCAGTAAATAACCATGTGCAGCATGTAGCTCAATTAAGTCAAAGCCTGCATCTACCGCGCGTTTTGCTGAATCGGCAAAGTCTTGAATGATCTGCTGGATTTCATCTCGACTTAAAGCATGGGGTGCATGATCTGTGACATTAAAGGGCAAATCACTGGCTGAAACAGTTTGCCATCCTTGAGGATGATCTGGGGGTAATTGTCCACGTCCTGCCCACGGTTTATCTGTCGATGCCTTACGCCCTGCATGTGCCAACTGGATAGCAAATGGCATAGGTGAAAGTGATTTCACCTTGGCCAATAGTGCCTTCATCTGTGCGCGTTGCATATCATTCCAAAGGCCGAGGTCCGCATAGCTAATGCGCCCCTCTGCCTGTACAGCCGTTGCCTCGATGATACATAGTCCGGCACCTGACAAGGCATAATTCGCCCATTGTTGCTCATGCCAATAGCTTAACTCCCCTTGCTCATTGGCAGAATATTGACACATGGGTGCAATCACGATTCGATTAGTCAGCCCCAATGTTCCAAACTGAATTGGTTGAAATAACAACGCCACATCACTCTCCTTTTAGAAGGCTTTGGTCACACTTAATCCTGCACTCCAATTCAAACCATCCGCTGGTTCAAAGAAGCGTCCGTTTCCATCATTGACGATCACTGAACCGACATAGTTTTCATCAAACAAATTATCTGCACGTACATAGGTTTTAACTTTCCAATCTGCTTGTTTCCACACATAACCTGCGTTGGCAGAAACCACGGTATAGCTCGACGCAGCATCACTGTTGGCATCATCGACATAGACTTTATCCATATAGCGAACATCTAGGCCGGCATTAAAGCCAATATCTGGCAGCCAATTCAGTGCGGCAAACGCTTGGTTTTTGGCAATACCCGGAATATAGGTGCCTTTGACGACATCACTGTCAGGAATTGCGGCATCAAAAGTGGCATCGATATAACTGTAACTTGCTTGCGCGCTTAAATCTCGCCATAGCTGTTTATTCCACGAAAGCTCCACACCTTCACGTAAGGTTTTATCGGCATTTTTATAGGTTGCACGACCATTGATACTTCCTGCAGAGACGATGTCATCTTGAGTTTTGCTTTGGAACACCGCTGCAGTGAAATTCCCCAATGCATTTTGTGATTTAAGCCCAAGCTCGTAGTTATCGCTACTGGCCGGTTTTAAATCAAAATTCATACCGTCATCTTTAGAATAGGCCATTTCTGTAAAGGTCGGTGTTTCAAAACCTTTGGCATAACTGGCATAGGCATTCAGTTGAGGCGCAATATTCCAACTTAATGCTGCTGAAGGTAAAACTTTGTCATAGTCGGTTTTACCGCTGTCATCCTTATTTAAACCCACGACATATTTATCGTCAGATTCATAATGAACATTGCTATATCGTAGCCCTGTATCTAAAGTCCAATTGGGTAAAAAATTCCACGAAGCTTGGACATAGGGATCTAAATTCCACAAGGTGTTATTTTCATTTCGACGAATATTGCCATTCTTGCCAAAATTTCCATTGGCATCAAAATTTTCATAGCCCTTACGGTCTTCATCCATATAATCAAAGGCAAGGCCTGCAGTAAAACGCGTATTCGGCAAAAGGTCTTTGCCTGTCCAGCGAATATCTGTTCCATAATAATCACGGCTAAAATCAATCACACCACCTGCATGGCGCGCATTATTTTGTGGATTTTTGGGGATGGACTGATACTGCACCACATCACGTTGCCCCATATACACCATTGCATTGAGTTCATGCTGCTCATTCAATGGTTTTTTCCACGTCAACCCAGTTTGAGTTTGGCTAATTTCCTTACGTACATCATAGGTATTATTGGCATCATTAACTTGTTTCGGATTTTGACGCAATTGCTCCCGATTCAGACCTTGTGGATCATCGGCATTGATATCCACATGATTCACAATCCAATTGACCTTGGAACCATCATCCAAATCCCACGTCAGTTTTGCATTGCTGAGTACCTTATTTGCAGCACTATGATCACGGTAGCCATCGGTTTCAAAATAAGAAGAACTCACAACATAGCTAGGTTCATTGGCCTGTTCTGAGCCACCTTGCAGCACAATATCAGCACGGCTTTTATTATGACTGCCGCCTGAATAGCCGAGTTCGATGGAGTCTTTTCCAGTACCTTGCTTGGTCGTTGTTAAAATCGCCCCACCCGAAGAGTTACCATATAAAGAGGAAAATGGCCCGCCCAATACCTCGATATGATTTAAGCTACTCATATCGATATTTGACGTCTGTCCCTGACCATCCGGCATGGTCGCAGGGATTCCATCAACATATAAACGGATACCACGCACACCAAATGTTGAACGTGCGCCAAAACCTCGCATAGACAGTTGCAAGTCTTGTGCGTAGTTTTCACGGTTATTCAGTTGCAGGCCGGGCACACCTTTTAAGGTTTCGGACAGATTTACACCCGTATTGTTATTATTTTCAGCCTGCTGTACACGGTATACCGATGCAGGTGTTTTTAACCACGTGGTATTGGTTCGTGGTGCTTCAATGGTAATCTCAGGAAGTAAAACAGGTTCCGTAGAACCTGTTTCTGCATACAGCTGTTGGCTAATACATGCCGTCAGGCAAAGTAAATGTGTCTTAAATGATGTGACGTTAAATTTACTTTGCATAGAGCACCTATTTTAACATTAGAAGATTACCTTAGAGCTTAAACCAATTAGGAAAGCATCATCAACTCGATTTGTTGAGCCTGGGTTAATCACATATTGTAAACTTGGACGAATCATCAACCATTTCGTCGGGTTATGGCTATAGTTCAACTCGACATTATATTCTGCACTTGCATCAAATTTCTCAGCAGAAAGTCGATCATTGACATGCACACGGTTCACGCCCAAGCCAACCATATCGTTTGGTAAACGATCGGCCAATCCAATGTATTTCAAACCCAACTGCTGTGAGTTATCAACTTTTGTGGTGACACGATCATGCCAAGTAAAATTGGCAAAGCTATGCAAACCACGTTTGCCTTCACCTGTAGACGTTAACTGTTGCTCAATCGCGACCCAACCACCAAAGGTACGATCTTCTGCTTCGCCCGAAATAATGTCTTTTTGATTTTTGACATTATCTGCGGTGTTGTACATCGCACCAAAGCGGTAGCTCCCCGGTAAGCCATTGACCAATGATTTTGGTGTCCAAATGATTTCTACAGGAATAGTTACACCATCGGCATCATCGGTATCCAAATTCCAACCATGGCGTTCCAAAGCATTTTCAGGGTTGTATTCATACACACCCGCTTGTACAGCAAGTTCTGGGCTAAGCTCTTGCTTCACACGTGCGCCCCACTGTGAAACTGGGGTATTCATCCAAATATTGCCTTGCCATTTACCCATTTGCGCAGCGCAAAACGCAGTACTGGCAAAGTCACAGCCCATCACGTTAAAGTCCATGCCCAAACCTAAACGGCCTGCTTTAATGCTTAAGCCTTGCTGTTTAAATTGCTTTTCAATAGACAGTTCAGATAAGCGAGTTTTCTGATTACCACGACCAAAATTGGCTTGTGCATTTGCTAATTGATGAACATCTCCTTGCAAATCACGAACTGAGGTACTTTGACCTTGACGTGCAGTCATCACGGCACGCACAGTCACGCCATCCCAACCTGCGAGTTTTTCCATATCAAGCTGTGTACCTAACCACAATTGGCTAGCTACCGTTGCTGAATGTCCCGGATTACGACCACCATCGGCAAGATAGGCAGCATCAGCAGCAATATTGGCCTCAAACTTCACACCTTGTTGTGCAAGTTCGGTACGTTTACCATCCCAATCCCCGAGCATGTACTGACCTTTAGTATCGAATGCTTCTGCGGCGTGAACATGTGTCATGGCTGCTGCAACAAATGCAGGTAGAAGAGCTAGACTGTATTTTTTCATGGTAAAACCTAAATCTGGAGAGAGTCCCTAGACAAGCCTTAAGGCTTGAAATCTAATGTCACAAAAATTACATAATTTTTCACGTTCTATCTCAGCATTATTTTTATCATTCACAAAACTTTAATTTATTAATAAGTGATTTTAAATAAATCTATTGTTATGGAATATTTTTAGTTTTTATTTTTCAATATCTTATATTTTTTAAAAAATTAAATTTTAAAATTCTGATCGCTTGCTTAAACTCATCATCGTGACTTATTGGTTTATTATTCTCACAATTAATAATCAATAACCTGTTCATGCATTCCTCAGACCGCGATGAAACTTGCATTCTGTAGGGCTAGACCCAATAGTATGCATAACTTGAATGACCCATTGCTTCGACCTTTATGCCTGAATTACCAGAAGTAGAAACCACTAAAACCAGTTTATTGCCATTATTGAATGAAAAGGTTCTCAAAGTTGAGGTTTTTCAGTCGAGTCTGCGTTGGCCAATTCCTGACGACATTCAAAAACTCGCCGGACAAAAGCTGCTTCAGCTCAGCCGTCGATCAAAATATATTTTGGCTGAATTTGAACAGGACAGCATGTTGTGGCATTTGGGCATGTCTGGCAGTTTTCGGATTTGTGAAGGTCATGAAGCATTACGCAAGCATGATCATCTGGTGATTCATTTTGAAGATATGCAATTGCGCTATCACGATCCACGCCGTTTTGGCTGTATTTTATGGTTAGATGCATCGTCTCGAAGCAAACTGATTGACACGCTTGGCCCTGAACCGCTGAGTGATGCGTTTAATGCTGAATACTTATTCCAAAAATTTAAAAATAAGCAGACCGGTATCAAAGTATCGATCATGGACAATCATATCGTGGTCGGAGTCGGCAATATTTATGCAACGGAAAGCTTATTTAACCTCGGCATACACCCTGCGCAGCCTGCATCGAGTTTGAGTTTTGAACAAGTTGAAAAAATGGTCATCGAAATCAAACGCATTTTAAAACAGGCGATTGATTTAGGCGGTTCAACTTTACGCGATTACAGCAATGCGATGGGTGAAAATGGTTATTTCCAGCAAACCCTGCTCGCCTACGGACGTGCCGGTGAAATGTGCATCAACTGTGAAACCACGTTGCAAAATATCAAACTGGGACAACGTGCATCGGTGTTTTGCCCTGAGTGCCAGCCTTTAAAAAAGGTTAAAATGCAGACTAAGAAAACTCTGAAAGGAAATAAAGCATGAAGTCTGCGATTGTTCGCCACATATTAGTCAAAGATAAAGAACTATGTGAGCAACTGAAAAAGAAAATCAAAGGCGGTGCGGACTTTGCCAAAATTGCGAAGCAGCATTCGACATGTCCTTCGGGTAAAAAAGGCGGCGAGCTTGGCGACATTAAAAAAGGCCAGTTGGTTGGCCCAATTGATAAAGCGGTATTTACCCTACCTGAACGTGAACTGCATGGTCCGATCAAAAGCCAATTTGGCTGGCATTTATTAGAAATTAAGTTTCGGATGTAACATAGCACCCACATTGAACATGCTATAACGAGTATATCGCGAATATGTGCTTTTCATCTTAAAGCACATAATCCCAGTATTTTTTTCAATCGTTCAGAACATTGGCTGGCGGTTTTCAATCATATAATATAAATCATAGCAACCAGATAACATTGCACTAAATCAATTCTACTTAATAATAAACAAAGGACATTCCATTGGGCTATTACAACTATTTTCGTCTTGGCACTGTCGATACAACAGATTTTACAATCATTCGAGGTGAACGAAAGCATGCACTTATCCAAGCATTATATGATGATCAAGATATGAACCCTCATGGTGAAGTCCAGTTGGCACTAGATTTAGATGGGAATCGTAACGATGAATCAAAATGGTATGATGCGATACAGCAAATTAGCAAATTATCCAAAAATCACCCTTTAGTCTTATTTATATTAGGTCAACAAGCCTGCGCACCCGAATCACCTGAAGAAGCAAATGAAGTATTTACAGGCATTCGAAATGGCATTGTTTTTTCGACATCAGAACCTAAGTTTATGAAAATGGCGCCTCAACAAAATTCACAATAAAAAACGGCGCTTTAAGCGCCGTTTTCACTGCTAAAGGATTAACCTTTACGTTTTAATTCATCACGAATTTCACGAAGTAATTCGATATCTTCTGGAGTCGCCTCTGGAGCTGGCTCTTCAACTTTTTGACGGCGCAATTTGTTCATCAATTTCACTAACCAGAATACGACCCATGCCAAAAGCAAGAAGTTGATTAAGATAGTTAAGAAGTTACCGTAAGCCAAAACATTAAGGCCTGCATCCTGTGCTGCTTTTAGCGTGGTTAAATTGTTTGGGTTATCGCCCAATACTAAGAACCAATTTGAATAATCAACGTCACCACCAAGGATCCAAGAAATAAAAGGCATGATAATGTCTTTTACCATTGAATCGATGATTTTACCGAAAGCACCACCAATGATGACACCTACAGCCAAGTCCATCACGTTGCCTTTTACGGCAAATTCTCTAAATTCTTGAATAATACTCATGTGATCTCCAGAAATTTTTTCAGCTTTAATTTTGTGACGAAGTATACATTATATCTGTATAACTATTTCCACCTAATTTACTTGGTTTATATTAGATTCTAAATGCCATGTATAAAAATTCACACAAAACATTTTTGATTTTGGTAATACATTCTATGAAAAAGGATTTATCAAAATTATGCATGTCGAATTAAATGAATAAAGTCATTCAATTTTTGCATTTTTATTCAAAACGCCCATGCATAAAAAAACCGCTAACCTAAGTCAGCGGTTTTTTTGAAACTGTAAAATTAAACGTTACGGTTACGTTTACGTTCGTTTTCAGTCAACCAGCGTTTACGGATACGGATTGACTTAGGCGTTACTTCAACTAATTCGTCGTCTTCAATAAATTCAAGCGCTTGTTCAAGCGTAAATTCAATGTGCGGAACAAGAGTCAACGCATCATCAGTACCAGAAGCACGTACGTTAGTTAACTGTTTCGCTTTAGTTGGGTTAACAGTCATGTCGTCTGAACGCGAGTTAATACCAACGATCATACCTTCATAAACTTCTAACTGAGGTTTAGCGAATAGACGGCCACGGTCTTGTAAGCTGAATAGTGCATAGCCCAAGCAAGTACCTTGAACCATAGAAATCAACACACCATTTTGACGTTTCGCAACAGTACCTTGTTTCATAGGACCGTAGTGCGAGAAGCTTGAAGTCATGATACCTGTACCTGAAGTCATAGTTAAGAATTCAGAACGGAAACCAATCAAACCACGTGAAGGAACTGTTGCTTCAATACGGATACGGCCTTTACCGTCAACTTCCATATTGGTCATTTCACCTTTACGGTGACCCATTTGTTCCATTACAGCGCCTTGGTGCTGCTCTTCAACGTCAAACGTTACGTTTTCGTATGGCTCTTGTTTTTCACCATCAATTTCTTTGATGATTACTTGTGGACGAGATACGCCCATTTCGAAGCCTTCACGACGCATGTTTTCAATAAGAACTGAAAGGTGAAGCTCACCACGACCAGATACTTTGAAACGGTCAGGACTGTCAGTATCTTCAACACGTAATGCTACGTTGTGAATCAATTCGCGATCTAGACGTTCACGGATATTACGTGAAGTTACGAATTTACCTTCTTTACCAGCAAACGGTGAGTTGTTTACTTGGAAAGTCATCGATACAGTAGGTTCGTCTACAGAAAGTGCAGGTAAAGCTTCAACTGCTTTTGGATCACAGATTGTGTCAGAGATATGAAGTTCATCAATACCCGTTACACAAACAATGTCACCAGCAGAAGCTGATTCAACATCGATACGCTCTAAACCATGGTAACCCATGATTTTTAAGATACGACCGTTACGTGTTTTACCGTCTTTGTCAATTACAGTTACAGGAGTGTTTAATTTCACTGAACCACGTTGAATACGACCAACACCGATAACACCTACGAAGCTGTTATAGTCAAGTGAAGACACTTGCATTTGGAATGGACCGTCAACGTCAACCGCTGGTGGTTCAACGATGTCTACAATTGTTTCGAACAATGGAGTCATGTCTTCAGCAAGTTCTTCTGGAGATGGACCAGCCACACCACGAAGACCTGAAGCATATACAACTGGGAAGTCTAACTGTTCGTCAGAACCACCAAGGTTGTCGAACAAATCAAATACTTGGTCAATTACCCAGTCTGGACGAGCGTTTGGCTTGTCCACTTTGTTAATAATTACGATTGGTTTCAAACCACGTGCGAACGCTTTTTGCGTTACAAAACGAGTTTGTGGCATTGGGCCTTCTTGAGAGTCAACAAGAAGAAGTACGCAGTCGACCATTGACATTACACGTTCTACTTCACCACCGAAGTCGGCGTGTCCCGGGGTGTCCACGATATTGATACGGTATTCAGTATCAGTACGTTTGTCTAACCATTTGATTGCAGTGTTTTTTGCAAGAATGGTAATACCACGTTCGCTTTCAATAGCGCCCGAATCCATTACACGTTCGATCTCGCCTGCGCGATCGCCAAGAGCACCTGATTGCTGTAAAAGTTTGTCTACAAGAGTAGTTTTACCATGGTCGACGTGCGCGATGATGGCAATGTTACGGAGAGTTTTAATATCTGACATGTGAATTCGATACGCCTAAAGTTTGAGGGCAAATTATACAGAAAAAATATAGATTTTAGTAGTGACAGTTTATTGACAATCGCATTTTTTTTGACGACTGGCACGCTTTTGGTTTTGTTAAGCTGTGTAAACAGATTAGAATAGCGCCACCTAGCCTTAATTTTCAGTGCCGCATGTCTGATTTAAACCAATCTCCCGAAGCAAAAGATCAACTCGATTTAGTCTATGGATTGAATGATCGACCAAAACCTTTTATTGCTTTTCTCGCTGCGTTCCAACATTTATTGGCCATTATTGTCCCAATTGTGACGCCGGGTCTGCTGATCTGTTTGGCACTTGGTGTGTCAAAAGAAGACACCAATATGATTCTGTCGATGTCATTGGTGATCTCTGGTATCGCAACCTTTTTACAATGTAAAAAAGTCGGTCCATTTGGTGCAGGTCTCCTGATTGTACAAGGAACCAGCTTTAACTTTATTGGTCCTATTATCGGTATTGGTTCTGCAATGGTTGCGGCAGGTACACCTGTAGAAGCAGTGATGGCATCTATCTTTGGTGTGGTGATCGCGGGTTCATTCATTGAAATGGGTGTGTCACGGATCTTACCGTGGGTGAAAAAACTGATCACTCCATTGGTAACAGGTATCGTGGTGTTATTGATTGGTCTGACTTTAATTAAAGAAGGCCTGATCAGCATGGGTGGTGGTTATCAAGCCATGGGCGATAAAACATTTGCCAATGCAGACAACCTCATCATGTCATGTACCGTTTTGGCACTGATCATTTTATTGAACCGTGTGCGTATTACATGGGTAAAAAGTTCTGCCATCCTAATTGCCTTAGTCGTGGGTTACATCCTTGCAGGCTTTATGGGTCATTTAAACTTTGATGGTTTAAAAGATGCGCCACTGGTTCAAATTCCAACACCGATGCACTTTGGCTTAAGCTTCTCTTGGAGCTTGTTTATTCCAATGGCATTTATCTACCTTGTGACATCTTTGGAAGCGATTGGCGATATTACCGCGACTTCTAAGCTTTCAAATCAAGCTGTAGATGGCCCTGAATGGATGAAGCGTATTAAAGGTGGTGTATTGGTGAATGGTGCAAACTCATTCCTTGCCGGTATCTTTAACACGTTCCCAAGTTCTGTATTTGCGCAAAACAACGGTGTTATTCAGTTAACAGGTGTTGCAAGCCGCTATGTAGGCATTTGGATTGCTGCCTTATTGGTTATTTTAGGCTTACTTCCTGCTGTAGCAGGTGTCATTCAGGCGGTTCCACAAGCCGTGCTTGGTGGTGCTGTGATGGTGATGTTCGGTGCTGTGGCTGCCTCTGGTATTAATATTTTGTCAGGCATTCATTTAGACCGCCGCGCACTATTAATCATTGCGATTTCATTGGCATTGGGTCTAGGTGTTGCACAAGTACCACAAATCCTTGAACATCTTCCTGAATTGTTCCGTAATATCTTCAGTTCAGGCGTTGCCACTGGTGGTATCGCTGCCCTTATTTTGAATATTGTTCTTCCTGAAGTGAAGAAGTAAGTTCATTTGTCAAAGAACACTGCCTAGGTTCCGCCCTAGGCAGTGTTTTTTATGATGGAGAAATCTATGGATCTCACAAGTGAAGTCGTTATACGACAGATCGATTTATTACAAGATCGCGTGCTTTTCGTAAATGCACCGACAGATGACTTACTCAGTCAATTGAATGACAATATTAAGCCATCGATTTGGTGCTGGAATTTTAATGATTTTCAGTACTTTCAAAATCAACAGTCAAACGTCCATTTTGGTGTCGATTTTCCTGAGGGTCAGTTTGATCAAGCGGTTATTTTTGTTCCAAAATCAAAAGAACTGCTAAATTATTTATTACACAATGTCGCAAGTCATCTTGCTCAAGGTGCTTCTATTTTCCTCGTGGGTGAGAAAAAAGGCGGTGTTGAACGCGCTGCAAAACAATTACAGCCCTTTGGTAAAACCCTAAAAATTGATAGTGCGCGTCACTGTCAAATGTGGCAAACCCTATTGGAAAAAACTGTCACACTGAAGCCACTGCAAGAATGGGTGCAAAAATATCCAGTAGAGACCCCAAATGGTGAGCTTACGATTTGCGCACTGCCGGGTGTATTTAGCCAGAACCGTTTAGATGTGGGTACGGCTACATTATTGCCTTATTTATCACAGGTGACTTCTGGCAAAATTGCAGATTTTGGCTGTGGTGCGGGTGTTATCAGTGCTTATTTAGCCAAACTGAATCCTAAAAATCGTATCTTTGCCATGGATGTAGATGCCTTTGCACTAGCGTCTACACAAATGACATTTGAACAAAATTTGCTTGAACCTGAACAACTTGAGATTAAAGCGGTCACAGGAATCGAGGATGCTCCATTATTTTTACATGCCATAGTCAGCAATCCACCCTTCCATCAAGGGATTCAAACCGACTACAATGCCAGTGAAAATCTATGCAAAACTTCGCGCAGACATTTGAAGTCTGGGGGTGAGCTTTGGATTGTTGCCAACCGATTCCTCAATTATCCGACTTTAATTGAGCAACATTATGGTCAATGTACAATCAAAGCCGACCAACAAGGATTTAAAGTCTTGTTTGCGAGCACGCAAAAAAATCTTAAGGAACAATGATGAGCGAAACTCAAAAACCAGCTCAGCTTCAGCGTAAGTTGGGTGCTCGCCATCTCAACATGATTGCAATTGGTGGTTCAATTGGTACAGGTTTATTCCTTGCCTCAGGTGCAACCATTGCCAATGCAGGCCCGGGTGGCGCCCTGCTTGCATACTGCTTAATTGGTATCATGATTTACTTCTTGATGACCAGTCTAGGTGAGCTTGCAACACATAATCCAACTTCGGGTGCATTCTTTACCTACGGCACCAAATATGTCGAGGGTGGTTTCGGCTTCGCTTTGGGTTGGAACTATTGGTATAACTGGGCGATTACCGTGGCATTTGAATTGGTTGCAGTCCAATTCATTATGAAATTCTGGTTTCCAGATATTCCGGGCTTCTACTGGAGTGCGATTTTCCTCGCAATCGTCTTTGCCATTAATGCACTGACCGTAAAAGGCTTCGGTGAATCCGAATTCTTCTTCTCGCTTGTTAAAGTGCTCGCAATTGTTGCCTTTATCATTATCGGCCTGTTTATGATTGGCAAAATCATGCTGACACCGGGCGTAGAAACATTTGCCAACTGGACCAAGGGTGAAGCCCCATTTGTCGGCGGTTTATCTGCCTTGATTGGTGTGGCCATGATTGCCGGTTTCTCTTTCCAAGGGACTGAAATGGTTGGTGTGGCTGCAGGTGAATCGAAAGATCCTGAAAAGACCATTCCTATTGCCATCAAGCAAATTTTCTGGCGTATCTTGTTGTTTTATATCGTGTGTATCTTCATTATCGGCACTCTCATTGCCTATGATGACCCACGTTTATTACAAGCAGCATCTACTGAAAATATTGCACTTTCACCATTTACCTTACTGTATGAAAAAGCAGGTTTTGCATTTGCTGCATCGGTGATGAATGCGGTGATCTTGACTGCGATTTTATCAGCGGGTAACTCTGGTATGTACTCCTCTACTCGTATGCTGTTTGATATGGCACGTAAAGGCAGTGCGCCGAAAGTCTTTGGTCGCTTAGATGCACGTGGCGTACCAATGAATGCACTTTATGCAACGACGGCGATTGCGGCACTGTGCTTCTTAACCACTTTTATCGGTGAACAAGCGGTCTTTAACTGGTTACTGAACATGTCAGGTATGTGTGGCTTTATTGTGTGGCTCGGTATTGCAGTTTCACATTATCGCTTCCGTAAAGGCTACTTGGCTCAAGGCAATAAATTAGAAGATCTTGCTTACCGTGCAAAATTCTTCCCATTTGCACCGTGGTTTGCCTTTGTTTTGTGTGCCATCGTAGTCCTTGGTCAGAACTATCAAGCCGTTTTAGATGGTGAATGGTTGGCCGTTGTTTCTACCTATATTGGTATTTTCTTATTCCTTGCCATTTGGTTCGGTTATAAGTGGAAACACAAAACTAAGTTGGTTTCATATCAAGAAATGGATGTAAAACCAATGAAAGTTGATCAAGAATAATGTGATCACTGAATAAAAATAAGCAGCTTCAGGGCTGCTTTTTTATGGCTAAAATTGTATCTCAATACATTCACGCTTTAACAAAATGCTTAGTGTCTATTTAAAGTACGCTGTCTCACCTATAACCGCCAATTTATCTACTCATTCGATCATTTTTAAGCGCTCAAATAAAAACGCCCAATGCAATGCATCAGGCGTTTGTTCAAAAGTAACTACGTTTTCAGGTTTGATTTTCAATACTTAAGAAGCATTATGCTGTTGTACAAAGGCAATAAACTCGTCTTCGCTCATCACAGGTACACCCAGCTTTTCAGCCTTTTCTAATTTAGAACCTGCCTTTTCACCTGCAACTACACATTTGGTTTTACCCGAAACACTACCACTGACACGTGCGCCTAAGGCTTGAAGCATTTGCGTCGCTTCATCACGACCCATGGTACTCAATGTCCCTGTAATCACCCAACTCTCGCCATTCAGCGGCTGACGACTTGGCGCAACGGGTGCATCCCAATGAATCCCAGCTGCCAACAAACGATCAACCACTTCGAGGTTATGCGGCGCTTGGAAAAAATCGACAATCCATTCAGCGGTAATATCACCAACGTCTGGCGTTTTTTTCAAGGATTCGAGATCTGCATGACGAATCGCATCAAAGGTTTGGAAGGTATTGGCGAGCATGCGTGCCGTGGTTTCACCCACGCCTCGAATGCCGAGTGCATAAATAAATGCACCTAGTGTCGTTTTCTTACTGTTTTCAATAGAATCGATGAGGTTTTGAACCGACTTTTCACCCATTTTTTCAATGGTCAGTAATTTTTCACGATGCTCAGGCAAGCTATAAATATCAGCAACATCTTTGAGCAAATCCAAATGTAAAAGTGATTCCGCCCAACGGTCGCCTAAGCCCTCAATGTCCATAGCTTTACGCGATACAAAGTGACGAATCGCCTCAATACGCTGTGCAGCACAGTACAAACCACCTGAACAACGTGCCAAGGCTTCACCTTCGGGCATCACCACTGGAGATGAGCAGACTGGGCAATATGCAGGTAACTGAACTTCTACCGTATCTACAGGACGGAATTCAGGCCATACTTTTTCCACTTTTGGAATCACATCGCCACTACGGTAGACACTGACTGTATCACCCACACGGACATCTAAACGGTGAATTTCACCAATATTATGTAAAGTGACATTGGAAACCGTTACGCCACCGACTGCAACAGGATTTAAACGTGCGACTGGAGTTAAAGTCCCTGTACGCCCCACTTGCCAATCAATATTTTCAACCGTCGTTAGCGCTGCGACTGCAGGGAATTTATATGCCGTTGCCCAACGTGGTTCACGACTTAAAAAACCCAATGTTTGCTGTTGCTTCAGGCTGTTTACCTTAATCACCATGCCATCAATTTCAACGCTCAGGCTTGGACGATCAATAATCATTTGTTCATACGCAGCTTGTACGTCCTGAATGCTGTCACAAATAAAGTGACGTTCACCGACAGCAAAACCAAACTGCGTCAACCATTCTAAGCTATCAGACATGGTGGTTTGACCATGATGTGGTTCGCACTGTGCAATGCCATAGGCATAAAAAGCCAATGGACGTGAAGCCGCAATTGCAGGGTCGAGTTGACGTAAGCTTCCTGCTGCTGCATTTCGTGGATTGGCAAAGGTTTTTTCACCTTTGGCTTCGTTTTCAGCATTGAGCTTTTCAAAGCCTGACTTTGGCATCAGGACTTCACCACGAACTTCAAGCAGACTTGGAATTTCAGTCTGTGTAGAAGTCAGTACTTTAGGTAAATTACGAATAGTTTTTACATTTTGGGTAATGTCTTCCCCTGTTTCACCATCACCCCGTGTCACACCACGGACTAAAATGCCATTTTCATACCAAAGAGAAATGGCCAGCCCATCAAATTTTAATTCGACATCATATTCAATTTTTTGATTCGGTAAGCGCTCTTCCGCACGACGGGCAAAGGCAAATAAATCTTCTGCATTAAATACATTACCCAATGACAACATGGGTACTGCATGGGTTACAGATTCAAACTTAGACAAGGCCTTTCCACCCACTTTTGTGGTTGGTGTATCAGGTTGCACTAAATCAGGGTATTGCTCTTCTAAGGCTTTTAATTGGTGAAAAAGTTGATCATATTCACTGTCCTCAATTTCTGGCGTGTCCATGACATAGTAGGCATGGTTATGTTTCGCCAAGAGTTGAATCAGTTGTCGCATCTGTGCAACGACAGTGGATTGTTGTGTCATACATTCACCATAAAAAAGGGCGGTTCATGCTCCGCCCTCAAATTTCATTATCTGTTGCTATTATAGAAACCCACTCGGTGAGTTTCAATCAAAGACGCTTAGACTTCGATGGCTTGACCTTGACGATAATCAATCGCTTGATGACGCCAATGTTCACGCATCTGCGGTGTAAATTCTTGGTTATTTTGATCATACACAGTACCGTCAATTTCACGTGCAATCAGACGTGAAATGCTGTCCATGGTATCAAAGGCATTTTGCACATCGCTGTGTGGCAGCGCCAAGAAGAAGGCCAAACCTTTTACTTCTTCCGTCGATAAAGTTTCAAGATCAAAACCTTGCGCAGCGCCATCATTATTCATTTGCAATACAGAGAATAATAACTTTGTACCTTCTTCATCATAGCGATGGAAACAGGCCATTTCGCCAAAACGCAGGCCGTATTTGAGTAACACTTTTAATGCTTTTTCACCTGACAATGCACGGCTATCTGGGAAAACATTTAAGGCGATATAAGTTTCCGCAGTTGCTAAAGCACTTTCTTCATCAACAATTTTTTGTTCATGTAAATGCGCATCCAAAATACTGCTTTCTTCATCAAAATCGCTGATTTCAGCTTTTTCAATTGCGCTATTTACACTAAACTCTGGCGCTTTTTCCGCAGGAACAGCGTCAGCCTGAACGTGTGTCGCAGCAGTCGCTGCGTCATTGGCATCGGCGGCTACAGATGCAACAGTTGTAGATTCAGTTGCTTCTGTAGACAATGTACTGTCTTCTGTTGCAGTTTGAGCGTTTTCAACTGAAACGGGATCCGTCGTTGTCGTCTCAGTCTTTGCCGTAGCCTCAACGCTCTGCTCCGCTTGTTCCGTTGCCGTTGCTTCTGGCGTTACATTTGCTTGAACAGCTTCAGTCGTTTCAACCGCTGTGACTTTTTCCTCAGCCAAAGTCGGCTCTACACGTTGCGTGGTTTCAGGTGTATTTAACTGATTGCGTACATGGCGCGGAATAACAGGTTGCTGACTATCAGGATCAATATGTAATTCGGTGTCAAGTGATGGCGCTGCATCTGCAGGTTTACGAAACATCATTCGAATGCCCACAACCATGATAATTACAGCGATTACAATCCCAGCTATAGTGGTGATTTCCATGTTATGCCTCCGCAGCTAAACCGTATTCTTTGGCTTGCTCTATATTCACAGTCACTAATTTTGAAGTTCCTGGTTCTGGCATGGTCACACCAAGTAAGTCAGTTGCCATTGTCATAGCCAGTTTATTGTGTGTAATGTAGATAAATTGCACTTGTTCTGAAAGCTCTTTTACAAGATTACAAAATCTTCCTACATTTGCATCGTCTAAAGGTGCATCGACTTCGTCTAAAACGCAAAATGGTGCAGGATTTAGGCGGAAAATCGCAAAAACCAAAGCCAATGCGGTCAGTGCCTTTTCACCACCTGACAATAATGCCAAAGAGCTGTTTCGTTTACCCGGTGGTCGTGCCATCAGTTTTACACCCGATTGCCAACCATCTTCAAGGCTTAAACTTGCTTCACCACCATTAAATACTTTCGGAAACAACTCTTGAAGCTCTGCATTGACCTTATCAAAGGTGGTCATAAACAGCTTTCGCGTTTCCTGATCAATGCTTTTCATCGCGGCTTGCAGTTGTTCAACGGTCTTTTGCAAGTCATCAATTTGGTGGCTTAAATCATCAAAGCGTTTAGAAACTTCAATATATTCTTCTGCCGCAGCCAAGTTGACTGCACCCAATTTATCAAACTGCTGCTGTGCTTTTTCTAGTTTTTGCTGATGGGATACCACATCAATGCTTAAACCTGTCAGCATTTCGCTGTTCATTTCTTTCAGCTGTTCAGAATAATGCTGCAAATCAGACTGCGCGGATTGCCAAGCCAAACGCTTTTCTTCCAATTGCGTACGCAATTTTTCATCTTGCTGTTGATGTGAATGGCGTTGTTCCGTCAATGTCTGTTGTTTGCTCTGCACGTTATTCAGTTCAAGCTGCCAGTCATTCCAAGTTTTTTGTAAACGTTCAGTGACTTGAGCCTGCTCTGAATACTGTGACTCAAGCGCAGGCAATTCTAACTGTACCGGATCGACAAATTTCTTTGCCTGCTCCATCTGTCCAATAATTTGCTGAGTTTGCGCTTTCAAAAAGACCGTGTCTTTTTCTAATAATTCAATCTGTTGTTTCGTCTGTACAGACTGACGACGCACGATTTCCAATTCTTGCTGACTGTGTAATGCCACTTGCTGAGCACTTTCCAGCGCTAGACTCAATTCCTCAACTTGGAATTGCAAGGTTTTATAATTGGGCAAGGCTTGCTCAAGCTTCATCGTCAGCGCATGCAGATCTATTTCCAAATCATCTTTTTGCATGGCATCTTCTTCAAGCTGTGCTTCAAGTTGCTGCAATTGATCTTGTAACTGCTGCTTTTGTAATGCAAAAGCCTGATTGGAACTTTGTACCTTCGCAATCGCAACATCAGTATTTTGAATGTCTTTTTGCCAATTTTTTAATTGGCTATGTTGCTGTTGCAGATTTTGCTGTAAAGCCTGTACGGCATTTTGCAACTCTGGCAATTGGCCTTCTAGTTGCGTCAGCTTTGGCTGCTGCTCTGCAAGTAATTCAGTCAATTCATCTAAACGAATACGGTGGCTCAATGCACCTTGCCCTGCTTGGCTGTCCTCATCATAGTCTAGACCAATCACCCAATCTGCACCGACATGATAACCATCGAGCGTGAGTATCGACTGACCAGCAGCCAGTTTAGCCTGATGACTCAATGCCACCGTCAATGTTTCAGCAATCGCGACCTGCTGCCAGATTGAAAGCTGTGGTGCTTCAATCCACGTCGCCAAAGCGTCTAATCCAACGATTTGTGCTGCGGTGTGATGACTGCCTTTGACCTGACGTGCAATACTGTCTTGAAAATTATCACTGTGTCCCAAGACTTGGGCACTCAGCCATTTAGACAAAAATTTCTCGACCAGTTGTGCATGCTGTTTACCTTGTGTGCTCAACTGCAACTGCTGCATTAAATGTTGACGCTGGCTTTGCTGCTTTGGACTGGCTTTAATCATCAATTGATTTAGGTTTTTCTGCTCTGACAACAGCACCTGTATTTCTGACTTTAGCTGCAACACCGTATTTTTGTGCTGTGCCTGCTGTTCTTGTGCAGCTGCAAGCTGTGCTTGAGTTTCGGCAATCACCAGCTCTTGTTGCATAATTTGTTGTTCGAGCTGTTGCTTATCTTGCTGATACTGCTCCAACTCATCTTGCTGCGCCTGATGCTGAATTTGACCTCGTTGCTGTTGCAGAGTCTCACGTTGTTGCTCAATACGACCAATATTTTTGGTCAATTGTTCACTCCGCGCCAGCATCTGTAGCTTTTGCTGTTGCTGCTTTTCAACTTGCCCACGGCATTGTTCAAATTGTTGAACCGCTTGTTGATGCTGAGCTTTCAAATCGGCCAATTGTTGAGTCTGTTCCTGACTACTGCTTTCTTGACGCTGTAATTGTTCAACAAATCCATCTTGTTGTTCTTGCAGCGTTTCCAGTTGTAACTCTAATAGCTGTAAACGTTCTTTGGTTTGCGCTTTTTGCTTTTCAAGCTCCACCAAACTTGCCGAATTTTGTGCAAATAAACCCTGTTTTTGCTCCAGCGTCATTTTCAACTCAGACAGTTTCTTTTCCGCCTGTTGCCATTCGCTTTGTAATGGCGTGGACTGTTGAATAAGCCGTTGAAATAAAGCACTGGTGGAAGATAAGTCATGCTCTAGGGTGTTCAGCTCAGAACGCACCAGTTTGAAGGTTTCCCCGAGCTCATTCATCTGAAGCGTGTATTCTTGCTGTAAACGCGTGCTTTGTTCACATTGGAAAGACAGCACTTCGATCTTAATGGTACGAATCTGGGTTTCTAATTCTTTGTATTGCACTGCCGTTTCAGACTGGCGTTTTAAGGTTTTCAACTGAGACTTCAGTTCTGATGCAATGTCTTCGAGACGTTCTAAATTTTGAGTGGTGTGTTCTAGATGCTGTAAAGTTTCACGACGACGAGCTTGATAGCGAGAAACCCCAGCGGCTTCTTCAATATACACACGCATTTCTTCAGGTTTGGCATCGACCAAACGGTTGATCATGCCCTGTTCAATAATCGCATACGAACGCGGACCTAAACCGGTACCTAAGAAAATATCAGTAATATCACGACGGCGGCATTTGGTGCCGTTGAGGAAATATTCGGATTTACCATCACGATTGACCTGACGGCGAACTGCCAGTTCAGTATAGGCATTATAAGCACCACCTAACTTGCCATAGGTGTTATCAAAACGCAGTTCAACACTCGCCATTCCGACTGGTTTACGCTTTGCCGTTCCGGTAAAAATAACATCTTGCATGGTGCCACCACGCAATTGACGGGCACTGGATTCACCCATAACCCAACGAATGGCATCAATCACATTGGATTTACCACAGCCGTTCGGTCCAACAACCGCACTACGGTTGCCTTCAAATTTTAGAGTTGTGCTATCGGCAAAAGATTTGAAGCCGGAAAGTTTTAAACTGCTTAAACGCATAATGTCCTGATCAGCGGCGTGAACGTCTCGCCCACGCTAATTCGATTTGTTTCATCCGTGTTAGTGATTCCAACACAAGGTTGCGTAAGTGTCGACAAAAATCTTCCATAAATAAAGTGGCTTGATGTGATTTTCTGATTAAAACTGCATCAGTCACTAATTTAAACAAATCAAAAGATTCTTGTATTTCACGTCGTGAAATATTCAGTGTCAGGAAATAACTACGTCTGAGTGATGGCAACAATTCTTGGTAATAACGCATCAGGTAGGTATTTCCCACCATTTCATGCTGACGAGCCATGCCCTGAAAAATCAGATCATAAAACTTTTCGGTATTGCCTTGGCGAGTTTCTACGTCTAATTGTTCAAGTAATAACTGAATACGCTCAGCTTCATGGCTGCGCCACGTTTCCGCCATACGATGCACAATTTGACCCAACAATAATGCTGCAATATTAAATAATGAGCGCACTTGTAAAGCCGACATTTCAGAGACTAAGGCGCCACGTCGCGGGTAGATTTCAATGAGTTGGGTCCGTTCTAAAATCAATAAAGCTTCACGAACAGAGCCACGGCTCACATCCAATTCGGCCGCGATTCTGAGTTCCTGAATACGCTCGCCTTCGACCAACTCACCGCGAATGATTTGTTCACCGATGTGTTTGGCAATTTGTTCTGACAAACTGTCCGCTTCTTGTTGTTGCATACTGTTCCTATCTTTTTTTTATAAGATGCAATGTTCAGATTTACACTCAATCTATTTGCATTAGAAACGATAAGCAACCTAATTGAACATGACATTGTCTGACAATCTTGTGTCAACAAAGCCAATTTTGTCAGTCAAAACGGACAATCAAGCGCCAAAGGCTTGCATACCTTGGTAAATAAAATAGCAGCCGACTGTTGTTAATAAACATGCAAAACAACGCTTTAGCATAAATGGCGACAACATATGAGCCACTTTCGCACCCAATTTCGCAGTGATGAAGCTCATTACACTAATCCCGATAAATGCATAAATATGGATATAACCAATGGTATTGGGAACCACGATATCGGCTTGATGACCAAACCACATAAAGCCGAGTGCCCCAGCAATCGCAATCGGTAAACCACATGCAGCAGACGTTGCGACTGCTTTTTGCATAATGACGCCATTTTTATTCAAATACGGGACGGTTAAGCTGCCACCACCAATACCGAAGATCGCAGAGGCAATCCCAATGCCACCGCCTGCTGCCATTTGCATGGCTTGTGAGGGTAAATGTTTATTCGGATCGACAGGTGTCGCAGCACCGCGAAACATTTTAAAGGCCACCCAGACTGCAAAAAAGCCGATTAACAGTTGCAAACCCTGCCCTGAGAGATAATCTGCAATGCCTGCACCGAGAAATGAACCGATCACCAAACCCGGTGCCAAATTCCGAAAGACATTCCACAGCACTGCACCTTTTTTATGATGAGCCGAAACCGAACTGAGTGAGGTCACAATAATCGTGGCCAAAGACGTGCCCACCGCCATGTGCATAATCACACTGGGGTCATACTGAAGTTGGGTAAAGACAATGAATAAAATTGGCACAATAATCAGGCCACCGCCTACACCAAATAGCCCCGCAGCGAAACCAGCGATTGCACCAATCAGTAAATATATGATTAACTCCATCAATATTATTCCACAACTCTCAGATTCAAATGGATTTAGAGACCAGACACTTACAGCAATTGCTGAGCACAGTACCTGAACCGCCTGAAGTTTTATTACTGAAGCCCATTACCACATCGACCAATGACGATGTCCGTGAGATTGCCAAAAAAGGCATTCAACATGTTTTGGTATGCAGTGAACAACAGACTCAAGGCCGTGGGCAACGCGATCATCAATGGGTCTCACCCGTTGGTAATATCTATTTAAGCACATTGCTGAATTTACAGACAGCAATAGATGGACGGCTTGCACTTGAAATTGCCTTAAATATCTTGCAAATGCCAAGTTTGCAAAATCTCCCTTTACAAGTGAAATGGCCCAATGACCTATATAGCCCACAAGGCAAATGGGGCGGGATTTTGATTGAACCGATTTCGCCACATCAAGCGATCGTCGGCGTGGGCATGAACTTATTTCCGATTCCATCTGCAGGAATTGAGCAACGTGCAACCTCGTTATCTGAACTCGGACTTCCCTCGCCAAACCGTTTGCAGTTAATTGCTGAACTCTATGCCGCGATTCAACTTGCAGGTGAATGGTTCGATCATAACTGCTACAACCTCGCTGCACGATTCAACCATTATGCTGCATTTATGCAACAGCCCGTTGAACTTGAACACCTGCAAGGCAAAAGCCAAGGTCGCTTTCTCGGCATTGAAAATGATGGTTCGATCAACATCCAAACCTCGCAGCGCTTAGAAAATTATTTCCAAGGCCGCTTACGTTTAGCAGATCAATCATAAACAGGATTGCAAAGGCCTACTGATGAAAAAATTATGGCTCGATGTCGGTAATACACGGCTGAAATACTGGATTACCGAATACGATCAAATCATAGAGCATGCTGCGGAACTGCATTTACAGTCGCCTGCCGAACTCCTACTCGGTTTGATCCAACACTTTAAAAGTTTGGACTTAGATCAGGTCGGGATTTCTTCAGTACTCGACAAGAAAAATAATGATCGGATTCAAAAAATTCTTAAATTTTTAGCCGTTCCTGTCACCATTGCCAAAGTACATGCCGAATATGCGGGCTTACGCTGTGCATATGAAGACACCAGTAAATTCGGGATCGACCGTTGGCTGCAAATGCTGGCTGTGGTCAAAGACCCTACACAAAAATACTGTGTCATTAGCTGTGGCACGGCACTCACCATTGACTTAACGGATGGCTTACAACATTTAGGCGGCTATATTTTGCCAAATTTGTATTTACAACGTGATTCGCTCATCCAAAACACCAAAGGCATTAAAATTCCAGATGCCACCTTTGATGAGCTGTCTCCTGGTAAAAACACCATAGACGCTGTTCATCATGGCATCTTGCTCAGCTTGGTCAGCACCATTGAAAAGGTTCTCGATAAATATCCAAGTCGCTTAATTTTAACCGGTGGCGATGCTGCGCTATTTGCACGCTATTTAGAACAATATCAGCCGGCTGTCGAAGCGGATTTGCTGCTTCGAGGCCTACAAAGTTATGTAAATGGTGTGTAATTTAGCTATTTATTTGATAGCAAACTGTGAAAGCGTGATGGCCAATGGTGATCACGCTTTTTTATTGAGGTTCATTTCATATAAGCGTGGTTACAAATTGTATCGCGATTCATGACCTTTTTTCGTCCAAGGAATTACAATAGCCTGCGATGATCGACAGATACATCAGCAACTTTATAATTTAAAAATGTCTTTCAAGATAGAATATAAGACGAAGAGTATAGATATGAAATTTAAAAATTTACTGGGTTTAAGCCTGCTCGCCTCTACATTATTCTTCGGCGGTTGTACCACGACACAAAATCTAGCCAACTCTAAAATCCCTGCCGAAATCAAATCACAGCTCAGCACCTCTGAAGCTGTTTTGGGTTATTTCGGTGATGAAGATAATCCTGATTACTGCGGCTGCGTATCGTATATTGACTCAAGCTATTACATGACCCCAGTCAAAGACGGCTATTACCGTGTACTTTTAGGTCGTAATGCCACAGGTGATTTTTTAGTCCAAGATTTTTACCAAGAAACCAAAACCCCTCAATCCTCACCTGCTTGGGTTAAAGATCCGATGAAACTATTTAGTTTCAGTGGCAGTGACATTGAAGGTCCGGTAACGCTTTATCGCAAAAACGGCAAAGTAGAATCAACCTTTGTGAACCAAGATGGCGTGAGCATCCACGGCGAAGAGTTTTATCCAACAGGACAACGTGGCGCAGCGTATAAAGTCGATGAAAATGGCAATGATGCCTATCGCTTATGGTATGCCTCAGGAAAAATTGCGGCTGAATATGTCGTCGATACCGATGGTGAATATGTTGGTGCTTATAAAGCATGGCAGGAAGATGGTCGCGAAGCCAATGACAACATTGACGACATTCGTGAACGTGTTGCTTTAGAACTCGACTGATCTATCAACAAATCGAACAAACAAAAGGCGCAGATTGCGCCTTTTTTTATCTTCAATTGCACCTATTGCATGATCAATTTTAGTTTTCACTATTACCTTATCTACAAAACACGCGATCTATTAAACACGCGCACAAAACCTATCTAAGCCGTTAAAATCGGCTCTAACACGTGCCACAGTTGTGGAATCTCAGAAAAGCCATCTTTTGCTGTGAAATGCCCGGCTTCTTTCACTTCATAAATTTGTGCATTTATAAAATTGCCCAATTGGATCGCAACCGGTGGCGGCACGATAGGATCATTGGATGAAATCAAGCTGATACAAATCGGCATATAGGTCTGTAAAACACCGCTATCCATTTTTGCACGTTGAATAAATGCGGTTAATTCAGGTTGTGTCGGTAAACTACTTTTAAAACCTGACACAAAAACGCCCGCTTTAATCCGTGTGCCATGCTGTTCAAAATATTGATTGAGATAATGCAGCGTAGTTAAGCACCCCAAACCATGGGCAATCACAATGGTATTTTCATCCAAATCAGGCATTTGCAACGCTAGAAATTTCTGCCAATGGTCAAAATCAGGTTGTGCTGCATTTGCCATAACGATGCGTCGAGAATAATGTCCTGCTTCTTGCAGCTTTCGTCCCAACCAAGGAAACCAATGATCATTCGGTGATGCATCATGACCATGAACAATATAGATCTTTTGGCTTTCTGGCGTATGCGGTGTATTCATGATTTGATTCTTATTCTAGGTGATTATTTTTAGTGAAGCTTTCAATTTGCAGTTCGGCAAATTTTCACCTCTGTTTTAAACCTGCCACCTACACGCTCTCAATGTCAATTTGGCATCTTTTTGTAATGATTTAGCTCAGTTCGGTATCTATCTGCTGGTATAGCAAGATTCCTTCACCCAGCACGTACTATCAAATGTACCCTACAACTTTGGTTGAGCGCACAGTCTCGTTAAATTTCAGCCATAAAAAAAGGCGCTGAATGCGCCTTTTTTTAAGTCCAAATTACTTCGGATCTTTACTGCCGAACAATGGACCCATGCCACCGCCGCCAAATTGTTTTTGCATATTGCCCAATGATTTCATCATTTTTGCCATACCTGTTGGGTTGGCAAACTTCTTCATCATTTTCGCCATTTGCGCATGTTGCTTAATGAGTTTATTCACTTCCGCAACATCCATACCACAGCCTGCTGCAATACGTTTTTTACGGCTTGGATTCATCAAGTCTGGGTTACGACGTTCTTTAATGGTCATCGATTGAATAATCGCTTCCATTTTCTTCACTTGCTTTTCAGGATTTGCTTGTGCAATTGCATCTTGAATCCCTGAGTTGCTCATGCCTGGAAGTTTATCCAGGAAGCCCATCATGCCGCCCATTTTGTTCATTTGTTCAAACTGCATCAGCATATCTTCAAAGTTGAAGCTACCGCCTTTTTGCAGTTTTTTCGCCATTTTTTCGGCTTTTTCTTTGTCGATTTTACGTTCAACTTCTTCGACCAAAGAAAGTACGTCACCCATACCCAAAATACGCTGTGCGATACGTTCAGGATGGAATGGCTCTAGGGCATCGAGTTTTTCACCCATACCCAAGAATTTAATCGGCTTGCCAGTAATAGCACGAACAGAAAGTGCTGCACCACCACGTGCATCACCATCCGTTTTTGTCAGGATCACACCGGTTAAAGGCAAGGCATCATTAAAGGCTTTTGCCGTATTCGCCGCATCCTGACCGGTCATGGCATCAACCACGAACAATGTTTCAGTCGGCTTAATCGCTGCATGAAGCTCTTTAATTTCATCCATCATTTCGTCGTCTACATGTAAACGACCTGCTGTATCGACAATCAAGACATCAGCAAATTGAATTTTTGCTTGCTCAATCGCACGATTTGCGATGGTAATTGGTTTTTCGTCTGCGCTAGATTCAAAGAAAATCGCGCCAACTTCACCCGCAACTGTTTGTAGCTGTTTAATCGCTGCTGGACGATAAACGTCGGCAGACACCATTGCTACTTTTTTCTTTTGACGTTCTTGTAAGAAACGTGCAAGTTTTGCCGCAGTAGTTGTTTTACCCGCACCTTGCAAACCTGCAAGAAGCACAACAACTGGTGGTTTTGCCGCTAGGTCTAGGCTTTCATTCGCCTCACCCATCATTTTGGTCAATTCGTCATGAACGATTTTGACGAAAGCCTGCCCCGGTGATAACTGAGTCATCACTTCTTGGCCCAATGCTTCTTCCTTAACTTTCGCGATGAATTCACGAGTTACAGGTAACGCAACATCGGCTTCAAGAAGTGCCATACGTACTTCGCGTAACGTATCTTTAATATTGTCTTCGGTTAGCTGCCCTGAGCCAGTAACATTTCTTAAACTCTGCGTGAGTCGTTCTGTTAAGGTATCAAACATTGCAAAATCCGCTTAAAATAGCCATGAGCAAAAAATTGTTTCTTAAAATAGAAAATTTATGCATAGAATGCTATAGGATACTTTAGTTCTTGCAGAATTTATATAAATGAATATTCAACATCCTGAAAAAGGTTTGACATGATCAGTCTCCCCTTGGTTTACACGATCCTAGCATTAATCGCTTATACCACGTCTTTTTGGTATTTATTCAGCCATTTAATGTCTAAACGTGCGCCGAACCATTGGTTTATTGGTGTTGTACTTGGTTTAGGCATGTTATTGCATGCAGGTGTTTTATATAACGACATGTTGACGCCTATGGGTGTGAACTATGACGTGTTCAACCTGATGTCTTTTACTTCAGGTCTCATGCTATTACTCAGTGTGTTATTTAGTACCTATCGACCTGTGCTGGCAATGAACCTGTTAGGCATTCCTGTCGCAGCGACAGGGTTGATTTTAGGCTTTGCATTTAGTCGACAAAATCAATTTATAGAACAACATTCGCTGGGTTTAGACATCCATATTATTTTGTCGCTTTCCGCGTATGCCGTCCTGCTGATGGCAACTATTCAAGCGGTTATTTTGCGTTTACAAGACCGTGAACTGAAAAACAAGCAGAAAAAACGTGTATGGGTGAGCCTGCTTCCATCCTTCCAAGCCATGGAATCTTTGCTATTTGATTTATTGATTGCTGGATTTGCACTACTGACCGTGGCGCTTGGGTTTGGTTTCTTCACCATCGATAACTTCTTTGCACAGCATTTGGCACATAAAACAGCCTTTAGCATTATTTCATGGTTCGTCTATGGAGCTTTGCTTATTGGACACTATCGTTTTGGCTGGCGTGGTCAAAAAGCTATTCGCTTTACCATTATTGGTTTTTGTCTTTTGGCAGTCGGCTTTATTGGATCTAAGTTTATTTTAGAAATGGTTTTGGGCCGCTAAGTCGACGATGAAACGATTTTAAGTTTTATTACGAAGTAAGTTTTATTAAGAAGTAAGTTTTATCAAGAAGGGAGCTAAGGCTCTCTTTTTTATAGCTTGATTATTCACACAGAAATAACAGGCATAAAAAAAGCGCTATACAGCGCTTTTTTTTCATTACGTCTAAATTATAGAGCAACGATGTTTACAGCATTCGGGCCTTTTTGACCTTGAGCGATGCTGAAAGAAACCTTTTGGCCTTCTTGCAAAGTTTTGAAGCCAGAACCAGTGATTTCGCTGAAGTGAGCAAAAACGTCAGGACCGTTGTCTTGTGCAATAAAACCGAAACCTTTAGTTTCGTTGAACCATTTAACTGTACCAGTAACTGTATTAGACATAATAATACCTATTAATTTGTTGATTTAGCCATTGGATGATGACTGACTATAACTTGGAAAATAATAAAGAATTGAACTTCATTTCTGTAAAAAACGAAGGATTATGACTAACACTGCGATACTTAAAGAAAATTTACGAAACAATACTTTTTTTCTAGTTGCAGCCATCATACATGAAATCTTAAAAGATTCAAGCACAGTATATGTTGTTGATTCCATTAAAAAACAACAGTAAAAGCCATCTTCTTATTATTACTATCCATCTGTATTTACTCATTTTATTGTTTAAGTTTTATGTCAGTCAAGACTTTACGACTTTGGTCCTAATTTCACCAAATAATTACATAAAATCTTGTGATTTCGTATTCCGCATCACCAGAAGCACAAAACCTAGACATCCCTTTCAAAACCACGTATAACTCCGTTTTTCAATTTTTGGCTGTGTGACCGTGAAACTTGTTCTTGCGCCGATGGAAGGCTTAACCGACCCAATTATGCGAGATGTGTTGACGCATGTGGGGAGTTTTGACTGGTGTGTAACCGAGTTTATCCGTGTCACGGACTCTGTCCTGCCCGACCATATTTATCATAGTTATTGTCCCGAACTGAACAATGACGGCAAAACTGCAGCAGGAACACCGGTTCATGTGCAGTTCTTAGGTAACAATCCGACCATGCTCGCGGCAAATGCTGTACGCGCAGTAGAACTTGGTGCACCTGCGATTGATATGAACTTTGGTTGTCCTGCAAAAACCGTCAATCGCCACCGTGGTGGTTCAGTTCTGCTAGATGAACCAGAAGTGGTGTATGAGTTAGTCAAAGCTGTGCGTGATGCTGTTCCGAGTCATATTCCTGTATCGGCAAAAATGCGTTTGGGTTATATGGATCATAACTTCACCATGGAAAATGCGCATGCCATCGAAGATGCGGGTGCCGCATGGGTTACAGTCCATGCGCGAACCAAAGCCGATGGTTATACCCCGCCTGCCTTTTGGGATCAGTTGCAACCCATTCGTGAAGCATTGAAAATTAACGTGATTGCCAACGGTGAAATTTGGAACAATGCCGATGCCAAACAATGCCAACTCGAATCTGGTTGTGAAGACCTGATGATTGGTCGTGCTGCGGTGACCACCCCTGACATTACACAGTGTATTCGTCGTAATACCGATGAGCCGCTGATTACATGGCATGAACTGCTTGGCTTACAAATTCGTTTCTTAAACGGTTCGTATAAAAAAGAAATGAATATGGTCGGTCGTTATAAACAATGGCTCGGCATGATGTCGAAGCACTATCCAGAAGCCAAAGTCCTTTGGGATGAAGTAAAACGTGTCAAACCACTCGATGAAATCGTGGAAAAACTCAAAGCTGGTATGTAAGTTTTAAAGCACATATCTCAGCGTAGCCGCAGAGCCTTTGATCACACCTACAGTGTTCAAAGGCTTTGTTGTTTAGCAAACTCTAAAATTGCGTCGATCTCATCTGCCAAAAACTCTTTCGGATGTTCCGAAGTCGGGTTCATCACCAAGCTTGCGCCTTTGGTAATCGCAAATAATTTTTCAGCACTGATCATGACAAATTCTGCATCTGCGCCAACATCCTGTTGAAGCATCGCAAGACTCAGAAAGAATGGAATGGCTTGCTCGCCCTGCTCCGTTTCCATCAATTGAAAATGTAAATGCTGCTCAGCATCACGCTCACCCAAACAATACACTTGGTTGGCTAAAAGTTGCTGATAAAAGTCTTGGTATTGCTCAGGATGATCTAAAGTCGATTCATAAAGATGTTGAAGCGTGTCGTTCATTGTTATTGTCCGTCTATTTTTATCAGTCAGATACTGTTCACAATCCACAGCATACAGGAAGTTTATGAATTATGCCGTTGATTTAAATCTTCAACGTGCTGTCGATTTGTTTTCCACGATTTTTCTAAAATTTCTTTTTCTAAACGCAACTGTATTCGTTTAAGTTTCATTTCAGAGATCACGGGTTGCCGAAAAGTTTGAACATAGTCCACCCAAGCTGTACCCCGAAAAACATTCGACGGCATCTCTGTTTTAAACACCACTTCAGGCATAAAAACAATCACAGAATGCATATTGTCTTTATCCAGTATATCGCTCAACACCTGTTCTAACACTTTCATATGTTTATAATTTTGGTGAATCGGATTTTGAAATTTAAAACTTTTTTTATAAATCTTTTGCGTCCATTGTTTTTGTCTTTCGCTCCCAAAAATCCAGCCCTTATAGTTTTTAGTTTCAATCACAAACACACCAAAAGGTTTAAAAGAAGATGATCAATTTGAGTGGTAGCTCCCTCGCCATCTGGTAAGGTCAAATCATTTAACAATATATAATGGTCTTTCAAATAAAGTTTGACATGAACGGTGACAGCAAACTCCCCCATTTTCCCCTTTAAATATGGTTTAAATGCTTTGATTGCCCCCACAATCAGTAACAATGGAATTAGCCACCAAAACGTCGAAATGAGGGGTGCAAAAATTTGAGAAATATTCACTAATTTGATTCATTATTTTAAATAAGTATATTTTCTATTTTATTGTAATTTCTCAATTTTTAACAATATTTCTTTATTTTCTAGACCGCCCGCAAAACCCACTAATTTTCCATTTGCCCCCACAACACGATGACAGGGTGCAATAATTGAAATTGGATTTTTACCATTGGCTGCACCGACAGCACGTACGGCTTTGACATTGCCGATCTGCTCTGCAATTTGTTTATAACTGCGAGTTTCTCCAAAAGGAATTGTCAGTAAAGCTTGCCAAACTTGTTGCTGAAATTCGGTACCTTCAAAGTCTAGCGGCAAGTCAAATTGCTGTCTTTTACCTGCAAAATATTCATTTAATTGCTGTGCAGTTTTGAGCAAAATCGGGTGTTGCCGATCTTCAACCAAAGCCGCCAATCGCACACGATTAGGGTTTTCATTTTCCCAAAGGACAGCCACCAATGCGGTTTCATGTGCAACAAGTTTTAATTGTCCAACGGGTGAATCTAAAAACTGATAAGAAAGTTGCATGACATACTCCAAGCTCAAAATCGCAGCACTTCATTATTCAGGAGGACGATAATTTCATCAAGACCAGTCCTGAAATAATCAGGACCGCAGCTAGCATGCGCATGGCATTGGCAGGCTCACCCAATACAACGATGCCGAGGATAAATGAACCCACTGCACCAATCCCTGTCCACACCGTATAGGCTGTACCCAACGGTAAGGATTTCATTGCATAAGACAATAAAGCGAAACTTGCGATCATGAAAACGATGGTCAAAATACTTGGCGTCAGTTTGCTAAAGCCTTCAGAGACTTTCATACAATACGCCCAAACCACCTCAAGCAATCCCGCTACAATTAATAAAACCCAAGCCATATTTTTACCCATAAAAAAAGCACAGAGGTCAATGACCGCTGTGCTTTAAAACATATTAACTTGAAGATAATTTCATCAAGATTAGACCAGAAATGATCAGTACTGTGGCTAACATCCGCATAGCAGTTGCAGGCTCACCGAGTATAAAAATCCCCACGAGGAATGAGCCAATCGCACCGATTCCTGTCCAAATGGTATAAGCCGTTCCTAGAGGCAATGTTTTCATGGCATACGCCAATAAACCAAAGCTCAGGATCATAAAAAATAAAGTGACTAAACTTGGGCCAAGTTTTGTAAAGCCTTCTGAGAGCTTCATCGAATAGGCCCAAACGATTTCAAAAATACCAGCGAATACCAGAACAACCCAGGCCATGATGCCTTCCTCCATATTAGTAGAGTCAGGTCGTCCTGACGATTTTTCTTACTGGCTTTGAACAAAGATGTAAGGGAGGTCGTTCCTCCGAATATTGTCTCAGTATAGCAAATATGCTGACTTTTAGTGCAGTCTTTACATTTTTTGACCAAATTCAGGGCGTTATTCAGTTGAGTAAAACTCTAGTGCAGATGATTTGCGCCAAAACATAGCATGTCTGTTCAAAGGACAGATTCAGAAATAAAAAAGGCATCACCAAAACCTGTTGATGATGCCCTCTTTATTTGGTCTATTCGCCGATTAGAACTTCAGACGTACACCTGCGCCATACCACCATTGTTTTTCACTTCCAGTTTCAGCTTGCCATGCCGTATGCTGATTTCCTTTTTCATAGCTGTAAGCAACATCGATAAATGGCATCAACTTTTTATTAATTTCATAGCGTGTTTCTAGCCCTAGCCATACAGCACTGAGTCCTGTTTTTTGTGCATAGGCAGAATCATCACTCAGCACCACATCTAGGTTCAGATACGGTTTTAAAATCAATTTTTGCGTCAGCAGCAGATCACGTTCGGTTTCTAAAGAAAAACTGACCTGTTTTTCTGCACCAAGATATAAATAAGCATCGGTTTCAAAGAAATAAGGTGCCAGACCATGCAGACCCACCGCAGCATCTAACTGTTCCTTGTCCGTCACTTGATGTTCATCGACACGATAACGTGCGCCAATTTGCGCATCCCAAAAGTCAGAGATCATACGGCTATACATCACTTGAGCCGCATAATCAGCGTCTTGAGATTCTGCTTTATCGGCATGTAGTTTGATGAAGAGCTTATTTTCATCGGTCCCGATTCGACTCTCAATTTCAGTCTTTAAACTTCCACGACCATCGGCATTATTGAGCCATCGACTGTCGATCTCAGTCGCTTGATAAATCTGTCCACCATGTTCACGCTTATGATCAACAGGATGCTGCGCAGAAGCAGCACGTGACGCAATAGATGATACATTTGCATGTTCTGCATGTTCTGCATGTTCTGCATGTTCTATCTGGCTCGATTCAATCCCTGTTTGCATCTCTTGATGCGACGAATCAAGTGAGGAATGCAACTCATGTTGAGCTGACATCGGCATGCTGTGATGTGCATCTTGCGCCATGGTCATTTGAGTGACCGATGCCAAAGCTAAACTTAGAACCGTATATGTGCATGGTTTAATGATGCGCATGAGACACCTCCTTTTGCGGTACAGATGCCGTTTTCGTATTCTCTGCGACATTTGCGACCACAAGTTTATTCATCATCCCTGCAGACATGTGATACAGCAAGTGACAATGAATCGCCCATTCCCCTAATTCATTGGCCGTTAACAGAGCCGTCACTGTTTTCCCCGGCGGCACAATCACCGTATGTTTATTTGGCATTTCAGAAGACACTTGCCCATTTTCCAATTGCATGAACATGCCATGTAAATGCATCGGATGCGCCATCATGCTGTCATTGACAAATTTCAGTCGAATTCGCTCACCATATTTCACCTTTAGTGGTTCAGCTTCACTGAATTTTTTGCCATTCATGGTCCACATATAGCGTTCCATCGTTCCTCCCAAATGAATGACCAAATCTTGCGTCGGTTCACGTGTATCAGGCTGCGGGGTTAACGCTTTTAGATCACTATATTGCAGTGCCTTATCACCCATAGGTGTTGATGCATTGGCCCAACCCATAACCGTTGCTGAATTTTCAACTGCCTGCTTCTCCTCTTTAGACTGTGCATGCTCCATCGCTGTATGCATATCATGTTTCATAGATGAATCTATTGAGGAGTGGTTCATAGATGAATGATCCATCACACTATGATCCATATTGGCATGCGCTGAATCAGACATATTCTGTTTATGCATATCTGGATGCTGCATAGTAGTATGCGCAGTCACTGGAGAATGGTCCATGTCATGTCCCATAGCGGCATGGTCATGTGCTTGATTCGTCTGAATCTTTGATGGATTGACAGTATGCGCGCTGTACTCATGAGCATTCGCTTGCTGGATTGCTGAAGTTTGGGTTGAACCTGTAGCCGTATGCTCCATATTGCTATGATCCATACCTGCCATTGAACCATGCCCCATATCTTCCATGGTCAGCAAAGCGCGTGGTCGTGCTTTTGGCATGTGAATGCCTGTGTGCTGAGGCTGAGGCTGAGTTTCATCATGTAATGTACCGATCGCAAATCCTGTCCGATCGATCGACTCAGCCTCTATCTGATAGTGCGCAGATTTAGGCTCTACGATCACATCGTAGGTTTCCGCAGCACCAATTCGGAATTCATCCACAGCGACCGGCTTGACCGCTTGACCGTCTGCACTGACCACCGTCATTTTGAGCTGAGGAATACGCACATCAAAAAACGACATGGCCGCAGCATTTACAAAACGAAGTCTAACTTTTTCGTTAGGCTTAAATAGACCTGTCCAGTTTTGTTCTGGAGTTTTACCATTCAATAAGAACGTATAACCCGTTACATCAGACAAATCCGTTTTCAGCATACGCATTTGATTCCACATCGAACGGTCTTGCCAAGTATTTTTCAAACCCGTTCGTTGCATTTGCGTCCATACATCTGAAACTGTTTCACGCTGATTTTGATAGTATTCGGCAGACTTTTTCAGATTTGCCATAATCTGAGCGCTAGATGATTCATGAAAATCAGACAGCATGACCACATAATCACGTTGCGTCTGTTCATGTACGGCAAGTGCTTGTTTACCTTTCGGATAAATTACCAAAGCGCCATACAATCCGTCTTGTTCTTGGCCTTTGGAATGCGCGTGATACCAATAGGTTCCGCTTTGACGGACTTTAAATTTATAAGTAAAGCTACCATCAGGCTGAATTTCATTAAAACCATTAAAGCCGGGGACACCATCCATTAAGCCGGGCAGTAATAGACCATGCCAATGCACTGAGGTATTTTGTTTTTTGAGCTGATTATGCACATGGATGACCGCATCATCGCCTTCTTCAAACTCCAGTAATGGTGCTGGAAACTGACCATTGACGCTGATTTTCTTGACCGCTTTACCAGTCAAATTGATGGTCTTTTCATCAATATTCAGATGATATTCTTTAATGGCTGCAAACGCCCACGTTGGAGACAGCAGACATACCCCGAACACGAGGCCTGATTTAAATAAATTAGACATGACTTAACCTTTATAAAATAACGAAAAAACGTATTTAATACTCAGGTTAAGCTTGCGGAGGTCTTAGAATTTCTTGCCAAAAGCCTTTTAAATGCTGTCCAGCAAAAATGAAACGAGGAGGTTCTGCATAGTGATGCACATGGAAGGTCTGCAATGCGACCAAGGCGCTATCGACATAAGAGGTACTGATTTGGCAATGTGCGAGTGTACAGTCCTGACAGTCTGTGTTTTGTATCGATGAATGATGCACCAGACCATCTTGCTGTGCAGATGGCGAATCTAAAGATTGATGACAGTCCATCATTGAAATGACTTCAGGTGTCGGCTGCTTGCCATGATGTGCTGCATGCTCTGGAACAGCTTGCCGCTGATTTTGATGGCAATTTGCTATATTTGAACGTGAAGGATCAGTATGTGCTGCATGAACTGGTGCCTGATGGGCATTCGCTGTCATCATTTGTTGATGTTGAAAATTTTGCTGTGCACTGACCACACTGCTCCACCCCATGACAAATGCCATGAGCCAAGCAAAGCCAAGATGCTTACGCAAAAAATTAAACAATTTAGTATCCTAATTCAACCCAATGATGCACTGTGACAATATATCCCTATTAACACATCTTTAGAAACATCACGCGATCGGCTCAGCCGAAATCCGCATGAAACACCATGATGATATTATTTACGATTCAAATGCAATCACATGACATTTGTATCAACATGACATGCAGCTCGACCGATTTATCCATCATGAACGATACATTCAGAAATATCTAAAAGCACTATCTAGTGCGATCGATGATGTGTTTTGCCAGTCGCAGCGTATCTCAATAGTTGCTAACAGCATAATTAATTGTGCAGTTATTCACAACAGTTTTAAATTTATTGCGCTGTCATAAAAATCAGCGCATATCTTCCAGTTAAAACATAAAAGTTATTTTTTAAACTGATTAATTATTTACCATAGATTAATAAACATACAGCATTTCAAACACTTTACTCCATAAAAAAAGGACTCAATTGAGTCCTTTTTATACTTAATACGTCTAATTATTAAACCATTGATGCACAATCGTTTATAATTTATCCAAGTTATCCATATAGTTATCTACACAGATATCCATACGGTTATCCATATAGTTATCCACAAGCGAGGAATAACTTATACCCAAAGGCTTAAGCCTCTTGAGCATGCACTTTTGCCAACTCTGAACGCATGTCATCAATCACAGCTTTATAATCAGGCTTACCAAAAATCGCTGAACCTGCAACAAACATGTCTGCACCGGCTTCAGCAATATCACGAATATTGGCTGGAGTAACACCACCATCCACTTCTAAGCGAATATCACGACCTGAAGCATCAATAATTTTTCGTGCTTGACGCAGCTTTTCCAAGGTCATTGGAATGAACTTTTGACCACCAAAACCTGGGTTCACACTCATCAACAAGACTTGGTCAACTTTATCTAAAACGTAGTCTAAATAATGCAGAGGTGTCGCAGGGTTAAACACCAAGCCCGCTTGCGCACCGCCAGATTTGATTAACTGTAAAGAGCGGTCAATATGGTCAGTCGCTTCTGGGTGGAAAGTGATGATATCTGCGCCAGCTTCCAAGAAATCACCAATCATACGGTCTACCGGTGAAACCATTAGATGCACATCAATTGGCGCCTTAATGCCGTATTTTTTCAATGCCTTACAAACGCCCGCACCAAAAGTTAAGTTCGGTACATAATGATTATCCATGACATCGAAATGAACAACATCTGCACCTGCTTCTAGAACATTTTCAACTTCTTCACCTAAGCGCGCAAAGTCTGCTGACAAAATTGAAGGTGCGATTAAGAATGGCTTGGACATGAAAAACCTAGCTTTGAAAAGGGAGTGATTGACGCATTATAGCAAATTGTCCCCCTATTCGCTGCCCATGCCCTTAGTCGTTTTTTTCGATACTGATGATTGAGATCTCTATAATAAAAAACCTAGGATGAACTGATATTACGCAGTAACATCAGAAGCGGAATTTGATTCAAATAAAGGAACGATATGCGGTAACGTCATCCGCAATTGTTTGAGACAGCACGACTTCTCATCAAAAATGTTTTTGCAATACTTTAAATAAATAGACGCTAGAGAGCGAGTATTGTGGTGAGGAGCATTGCTCCGCAGAATGGTTTCCTTGCGAAGCTTCGCTGCTCATTTTGCCTAATGCGAAACATCGTTTCGTAAGAGTACCTCCAGCCGAAGGCTAATCCCTTTATTTAAGCCCTAGATGTAAGACTCAGTCGAATTGACTTAAATATCATTTTAAAAATGCAAAATTATTTTTTGCGTGCGTAACATCAGTGATTAATATGGATAAATATCTCAGGGATAGAAACACAGCGTTGCATATTTAGACTTAACGGGTATCTATGTACTTTGCTAAGTTAAAGGACTGACGACTTAACAATAAAATTGCAACTATGAAAAGTTCAACACACATCACCACCGCTCAAGCAGCACGTGTTGCTAAGCGCTTAGTCAATCATTGGAAACATAAATTTGAAGTCAATGAACAGATCATTGGAGAAAATACTGCATTCAAGATTCAACTGCCCTCTGCAGAGGTCAGTCTTTTACCACAAGCTGCATTTTTAGATGTGGTGATTTCAGCCCAAGATCCAAGTACAAATCTAGATCAATTGGAACATGTGGTATTAGATCATTTGATCCGCATGGGACAAGAAGAACTCAGTGCAACATGGCAACGCGAACCGTAGTCTACGTCGCCATATTGTCAAAGCCTTTTACTCAATGCTGATGTGATTGATAATTTCTAACTGCATCAATACGGGCTTTCGTCGCTGGATGTGACTCAAAGAAGTCTGTCCAAGATCTCTGATCTTTTGCAGTTTCATCCTCTGCACCTTTCTCTTTTGCTGTTTCACCATCAGCTTCATCTTCCATACGTTGTAAGAAGTTTGCAAAATGTGCCGTTGGAATTTGATGTTTTGAAAGTTGTTTTAGGGCATATAAATCTGCTTCAGATTCAAAGTCTCGTGAGTAACTCGCACCCACCGCAGCAACCGGTAAACTGGTAAGAATGTCAGAGCCATCCCCTGTGATCATCAACAAAATAATACTGATGCCTAAACCTGACAAACTTTGCTGCAAACTATGGCGTTGAACTAAATGCCCCTGCTCATGTGCAAGTACTCCAATTAACTCATAATCATTTTTCGCTAATTTAACCAACTCATCTGTCACGATAATGGTGTTATTGGGTATCGCCAATGCATTTGCACCGATACTGCCACCACCGCGGAATAACAACTTCGCAGGACGATTTTCAGCCACCAATTGTTGATATTCTTGCTTTAACTTGTCTTGACGTGCTTGTGGCAATTTTGTGGGTTCAGTTATATCGATAATATATTTTTCCGCCTGATCCCCCCAACTCTTTAACGCTGTCTCAGGCAGTTGATTGGCCACCACATGCGACGCCACAGGAATGCCCCATTTAATCAATACAAAAGCAAACGCCACCACGAAAATCACACTAAAAATGATTAAAGAGGGTGAACGCTCCAACTTCCAAATCGAATGCCAACGCGACTTTACGTCGAGATTAAACCACTCTGGCAAGGGTTGATGAAACTCTAAACGAGCATCGTCCTTTAACTCGATCACTGGCTGAATATCACCTAAAGCACCGATCAGCGTCATATCTTGATAGGTGTAATGCTGCGTTTGTTCTAGGTCTTGACCATAACGCACAATCACAGCATGTTCCCCATCTGCGCTGATTTGAGCAACAAAGGGTTTTGACACTTTCCCATCATAATAGGTTGCATTCACTACTGATGTTTTCATGTAATTCACCTACGTTATAAGGAAATATCTAGGTCAAAAATATCGGATAATTCTTCAGCAATCGCATTGTGATCTTGCTGCATTTGATTGTGTAATTGGTCAGGATCATCGACCAACATTAAATGCAAAGATTCAGTCTGATATTTATATAGTCGTACAACTGCCCATGGTGTCAGTAAACCGAGGCTAATCACTTTAGCCAACCAATTACTCAAGACAATCCATGCATAGCGCCATTGATTACAGTCCGTATGAAACTGACTGCGGCTCAACGTGGTGTTATTCCAAGTGGTAATAAAAATACGTGCAGCCGTGAGTGGCCAAATGAACATGTAGCCAATCAAATACATCCCAAAAATGATGAAAACATAAGATGCGTCATTTAAACCATCTGAACTACCAAACAGTATCGCAAAGATCACTGCCAGCAATGCACCAAAGCCCATAAACAGAAATAAAGGCACATACATGGCACGCATATAATCGCCCCAAGTATTATTCAGATTAAATTTCAACTGACCCAGATACAAATGATTCAGACATTCACGTTTATATAACCAGACCGCAACTGGCGTAAACAACCCAAGTGTAAAGACAACCACCGCAAGACATTTAACAAAGCACCAATACGCGCTTTTATTCGTCCCAGAAAAAAAGAATCGGCTATTACTAAACTTACTGTTGCGAGCACGGAAACGAATCGTAGATCGAATGAGCCAAGGAACCGCAAAGAAGATCAGGACAAAGCCCGCTAAGAAAGCTTCCCAAGAATAATTTATAGCAAAAGAGAAACCACCATAGACCACTAACGCAATGATTCGTCCAACTAAAATTTTTGTAGGCAAACCGGTAAAGTCAAAACGACGCTGAAATACCCAAGTATTACCGTAAAAATAACGTAAACGGCGGACCTTTGCCCAAGGCGCATAAAGTCCAAGCGTGACAATCGTCAGTAAGATATTCACAATCCAAATACCGAAATATTCAGACGCATTACCTTTAAACCTAAAATGATAATTTCTTCCCAAAACATCAGCCTGTTCTGTCTCACCAAATAGACTCGGTGGATTCATCACGGGCAGCTCTGGCGGAAGCGGCGTTTCCATTTGTGAATTTTGCATAAGTACCCTAAATTATTTTTTTTGGTATGTCGAATTTATTCATGTGCATGGCAATGCTCATCACCATGCTTTATTTATACGTATATCAAAGCAAGCTATGCCTCAATATTTTTAACTACTGGCTTTTAGATTAATGAACTACTGTTTGCAATTGGACAGCGTGAAATTGCAAATGATCATCCATAAAACTTTGAATAAAATAATAACCATGATCATAGCCTGCATGTTCACGCAGTTCGAGTGGCTGCCCAACTTGCTCACACGCTTGCTGAAACAACGCCGGATTTAACTGGCTATAAAATTGATCATCAATGCCTTGGTCAATCAAAATGGCTTTAAACAAAGCCCCTTTGGATTGCACTAAAGCTGTAGCATCATGCTGAAGCCACTGCTGACGGTCTGAACCTAGATATTGACTAAAGGCTTTTTCGCCCCAAGGACACTGACTCGGCGCACAAATCGGTGCAAAAGCAGAAACCGATTTAAACAGGTCAGGATGCTTCAACGCTAAAGTTAATGCACCATGACCGCCCATACTATGTCCGAATATGCCAATCGCACCCTTTTGTACCGGAAATTCAGCCTGTACCAACGAATACAATTCTTCAGTGATAAAACGTTCCATTTGATAATGCTCGGCCCAAGGTTGTTCCGTTGCATTAATATAAAAGCCTGCGCCTTGCCCAATATCCCAATGATCGCCTTGCGCCACCTGTTCCCCACGTGGAGAAGTATCAGGGCTGATTAAAATCAGGCCGAGCTGCGCAGCTAAACACTGTGCATGCGCTTTAATGGCAAAGGTTTCTTCGGTACAGGTTAATCCCGCCAAATAAAACAATGCAGGACACGCTTGGCCTTGCAAGGCTGCTTCCGGCAGAAAAATACCGAACTTTGTTGGGGTTTTTAGACTTGAAGAATCCAATTGATAAATGCGCTGCTCACCCGCAAAACAAGTATTTCGTTGTACTAATTCCATGATCTTTATCCTAAACTTTTTTAATCTTTTAAGGCGTAACCGTCGTAGCCGGTGCAGTAGTTGTCGGCGGGAACAATCGTTGTTCTAATTGAGGCAACATTAATGCCATGTTTTTCCCCATAGACCACTGTGGTTCAGAAGGTTCGAAACCTTGCGCTGCTTCCCATTTCGCAACAGTCGCTTTGGTTTCATTAAATGCCGCTTGAATACTGGTCTGCTCACGCATCGCCTGATCAAAGAACGCACGGCCAAAATAGGTGTATTCAGCTTCATTCGAACAGCCAAAAGACTGTCGATCAGCTGCCGATGCAGTAATGATTAAAGTATTATCATTTTGTAGCGCTGGAATAAAACTGCCTGAATAACATGAAGAAATCACAATTACACGCCAACGAATTCCGGATGCATCCAAGGCTTCTTTTAACCATTTAGGATCGACTTGCGCCAAATCCAAAGGTGCATTTTCCATTTCAAAGACATTTGGTAAACCATGTGAGGTCATATATAAAAATAAGACATCACTTTCTCGGTTCATCTGCTGACCGATACGACGCAGCGCCAACTCCATACTGGTTTTAGATGCCAGCGGAATTTCAGTGCGTGTTGCAGGGTTATTGATAAGTTCAACCGAACGCCCATAGGTGCCAAAACGTGTATCAAACTGTTCTTTAATCCGTTCAATTTCCAGTTTAAAGACATCTTGATAACTCGCACCCGCCACCCCTAAGAAGTACCAATGGGATTGAGCAAATTCACCATATTCCACTGCGTCTAAAGATTTATTGAGCAAACGGCTTTGTGCATAGAAGGCATCTTCAGCAAAGCTTGGTGGAACTTCTTCCACTTTCCAAATCGGCTGATCTTTGACTGAGACTTGCCACACGACCAAAGTAAATAGCGTCGCACCCATAATCAGTGCTCGCTCCCACCATGGCCATTTCAGCTCACGTGAAAATACCCAAACGACAGCCAGACTTTGCCAAACAAATAGAATAATGAATAACGTTGGAATGTAGTCGTACAAGAAGTATGGAAGAAAATCGAGATCTCCCAAATATTGAATCAAACATTGAAACAACATGATGTGCGTATCAAGCACCAACCAAAGCAATGCTGGGACCAACATTAACCGTGGATTATTCACACGTTGTGACAGGAAAATCCCCACGATTAAAGCAATAAATGGCCACAATGCGTAGCTAATGAGACCTTGGGCATTAAATTCGCCAATACGCCCCGTGCTGAGCCAACTAAATAAACTGTTGGCACAACCACCTAAAATCCCCCAAAACACCAATTGTAAAATCGATGGTCGAACGATTTGTAAAGAACGACGAGACCCCAAAAATAACCACATCCCCGCAGTTTGGTTGCTTTTAAAATCATGCCAAAAATTGATGGAGGGTTTGAAATCAATCATAGAGTTCTGATGGTGGCCTTGGCTCGCTTAATTGCACAAATAATTTTATGCCTGATGTCGTTTTTAGCAATGCTATTTTTTAACTATATAACAAATCTTTGAACAATATTGAAGCAAATATCATTTTAAGTCACAAGATCATGTTGGAAATATGCATCAAAGCGACAAGCATCACCTTGCCACTGATGTTGTGGCTCTTGATTCGCTAAAAAAACCGCCAATCGTGGACGTTTAACCACGACACGTTTAGCAATTTTTTGTGCTAAATCCAGTAAATTATCACCTAAATCCATTTCACCATCTTCAGGTAACAGTAAATGCAATAATTGCATTTGTTTTTTGACCTGAGCTTGCTTTTTGACGGCTTGCTGGTTTTGATCTCGCTGCGGAAACATCGGATCGAGATAAACCACGTCAAAGATTTGATTGGTCGTCGATAAATGTTTCAAATAATCTGCCGAATCTGAAAAGACCAATTCAATTCGAGCCACAACCGAACTTAAAAACGCATCTTGCTGCGCACGTTGATGTGAGTCTTCCAATAGGGTAAATAAAATCGGATGACGTTCCACAAGGGTCACATGAGCACCCAAATGTGCCATTAAGAGACTGTCGTGCCCTAGCCCTGCGGTTGCATCTACAAGCTGTGGTTTTTCAGCCAAATTACACGCACGTGCAATCATCTCAGACTTTAAGGATGCTCGCTTTAAACGCCCCACTTCTGCTTTCCAATCGGGTTGCATCTTCATGCCATTGGCCGCTAACCACAAGCCATCTGCATCGACACACAAACTGAGTTCAGAGTTTAAACGTAAAAAACGCGCGTTTAATTTTTCAATCAATTCAATATTTACAGATACACCACGTGAAGAAAGCACAGCAGAATACTGCTGTGCTTTCTCATGAAACTCTTGTTCTGTGTATAAGCGGATTTCGCTTACCATAATTTCCAGCCTGTAAATGCGAACAATAAAATCAATAAACCTGAAACAATTCGATACCACGCAAAAATCATGAAATCACGTTTTGCCACATAAGCAACAAGCGCACGAATCAAAAGTAATGCCGAGACAAATGAAACGATTAAACCAACGGCAATCACAGTCCAATCTTGAGTGCCTTGAAATACATCATAGCTTTGATATAAATCCAGTAAACCTGCACCGACAATAACCGGAATACCCAAAAAGAATGAAAACTCAGTGGCTGCTTTACGAGAAACACCTAAGAACATGGCACCAATAATGGTCGCACCTGAACGTGAAGTCCCTGGAATTAAAGATAAAACTTGAATTAAACCAATCCAAATCGCATCTTTAATGGTTAAATCTTCTACTTCTTTGGCACGCACCTGCGGTGGATTTTTTTCGATCCAAATAATGATCAAACCACCAATAATCAACCCCATAGCAATCGCAATGTTATTGAACAGCAGTTCTTTCACCGTCTGACCAAACGTCAAACCAATCAACACGATTGGAATCGAAGCGAGAATTAAGCCAAAACCTAAACGGCGACCTTTTTCTTCACCAGTCACCATACCAGTTGCTGCACCCCACAGGCGGCCCCAGTATTCATAAATCACCGCAGCAATCGCACCCATTTGAATTGCGATCACGAAAACATCACTTTTTTCTTTGGTCCAAAAGTTCATTAATTCTGAAGCCAGAATTAAATGCCCTGTACTTGAAATCGGTAAAAATTCGGTAATACCTTCAACAATACCCATGATCGCCGCTTTGAGCAGCAGTAGAAGATCCATATATAACCCTAATTATGGCTTGCCTTGTTCTGAAATTTTCTTCCAGGCGTTATCTCGTAAATATACGGGCAATGCAAGTTCAGCACTCACCCATGCTTTTCTTTGTGCCGCTTCGCGGGCAATAGTAGCAATATCTTGTGCTGTTGCACTTAAGTCTTTGTATTGTGTTTGTTCTGATTGAATGAGCTCACTACCAGAACCCACGACGGTAAATTTGATCTGTGGTGTGGCATCTGCGTAGCTTAATAGTTGTTCTTCATCTACAGCCTGCATAATGCTATTGGCATCGAGTTGATAGCTGGCGATGTACACTTCTTGCATGCGCGCATCAAGGACTGCCGTTACTTCAGTCAAACCATGTACACGATGCGCCGCTTGAGCCAAAGCTTGCAAAGTCGAGACTGGAACAACAGGTACGTCATTGGCCCATGCCAAGGCTTGTGTTACCGCTGCATTAATACGAACACCACTAAATGAGCCAGGCCCACGACTAAAGGCAATCGCAGTTAAATCCGCTAACTCAATAGCAGTTTGATTAAGCCCTTGCTCAATCATTGGGAGAATAGTTTGCGTCTGCGCTTTTGCCCGTAAATCGAGTTGAAAATAAAGCTCTTGAGTTTCATCTACAATCGAGACGGAACACTGCTCATTGGCAGTTTCCAATGCCAGTAATTTCATGCGCAACCTTAATTAAATTTAATCTTAAAAAACGTTGAATATGATACTCCACTCCATCGCAGTTCGCGAGATGTTCCACCACAGACTCAGCGCTTTCTGTCTTTAAGCCATAAAAAAGCCTTGACAAACTTCGAGGCTTTTTTGCTTGCCATGTATAGCGTTCTAAAGTTCAGCGACTTCGAGTTGAGTAAAATGTTTAAAATGAGCGGCATAGTGCATGGCACTCATTTTTAGACGTGCTTCCGCTTGTTCATCTAAAGTCTTAACAACCTTACCCGGTGAACCCATCACAACAGAATTATCCGGAATCACCTTCCCTTCTGGAATTAAAGCATTCGCACCAATGATGCAATTTTTACCAATCACGGCATGATTTAGGACCACGGCATTGATTCCAATCAGACTATTATCACCTACGGTACATCCGTGTAGCATGGCTTGATGCCCAATCGTGACATAATCGCCAATGGTCATTTCAATGCCCGCATCGGTATGCAACACCGCATTTTCTTGTACATTGGTAAAATCACCCAGTTTGATACGACTGTTGTCCCCTCGAATGACGGCTCCAAACCAGACATTCACTTCTCGGCCTAATTCAACTTGGCCAATCACTGTTGCATTTTCTGCAACCCAACCATCCCAAGGTTGATGCGTGGCTTTCGGGCTATATCCTTGAAACTTGTACAACATGATCAAACATCCTATTTTGACTTTTTAATAAAGGTTTAAGGCTCACGGCCCAAATGAAATGAAGGAGAATTTAATAAAAAAGGCCATTCTTTTTGATAATTCAGACCATATTGAAATAAGGAAATCAGCATCCGTGCAGTCAAGCCCCATACGATTTCGTTTTCGACTCTTAAACTAGGGAAATATAGTGATTGCTGGGCAAAACGAACTTCATACGGCGTTGGCGGTGTTTCTAAAAGCTGTCTTAATGATACAAAAAAAATACGGTCAATTTCAGTGGGTTGAGGTATCAAATTTACATCAGGCGGGATCAACCCTACGATCGGTTTAACCAACATCCCATTCCGAGCTTTTTGCATCGGTAAATCACCCAAAAGCTGCACATCAAATGGATTTAGAGCAGTTTCTTCTTGAGCTTCTCTTAAAGCCACCACGATATTACTGGTGTCTTGGGCATCACGTTTGCCACCGGGAAAGGACACTTCACCTGCATGATTATTCATATAGAGTGAGCGGCGGGTCAATAAAATACGTGGATTATCTTCTTGGGTAATCGCAATCAATACAGCAGCATGCGCGGGTTGAATACGCTTAGAAAAACGTAAACTTTGCTGCAATCGCTGAGTCAATAAACCCTCATCCATCCACATTACATCCTTATAATTATCTTATTTTCATCATAGCTGAATTTCGACCAAGCTGGTTAGAAATGATGCCAAAGTTTTATTTTTAAGTTATTCTGACGGTTCACACAATCCATGACGATGAATATGAACTTTTGCTCAAACTGCGGACAAAAAACAAAAGAAGCGATCCCGCTTGGAGATCATCAGATACGCCGTATTTGTACCGCATGTGGGTTTATTCATTATGTGAATCCTAAAGTTATTTGTGGTGCTTTAGCCGTTTGGGACAATCAAGTTTTACTTTGCCGTCGTGCGATTGAGCCACGTTATGGGCTATGGACATTACCCGCTGGCTATATGGAACTCTATGAGACAATGGAGCAAGGTGCAGCGCGTGAAACTCGCGAAGAAGCCGAAGCAGAAGTCAACATTGAGCAACTATATTGCATGTATAACATTCCCCGTATTGGGCAAATTTATGCCTTGTTCAAATCTGAACTAATCAATGGTGAATTTGGTGCGGGTGATGAAACCATTGAATCTCGATTGTTTAGTGAAGAAGAAATTCCTTGGGATGATTTAGCCTTTCCAAGTGTGGAAAGAACGCTGCGGCATTATTTTGCTGACCGCAAAACAGGTCAATTTGAAATGCATCTCGAAACTCTCGGCACTCGACTCGATCACACAGGTTAATTTGCTGCTCTCAATATTAAAAAAGCCCATCACTGATGGGCTTTTTTATTTTACTCATATTTGACGATTATTTTGCCTTGATGGTGTAACAAGGGGCCAACTCTAAAGAGATATCACCACCGCTTAACTTCGCCGTTTGAGCCGCAGCAGTATCATTTGGATTTTTTAAGCTATAAATATAACTAAAGCTGGCCAAACTATTCCCCCATTTCACCACTTTATTATCCGAATCTGTCAAAGCAACGCCAGAGGGACGTGTGCCTGCATTGGCATTGATCATATTGTGTAACTGCACTAAAGCACCGCCCACAACCATTGAGGTGTCCGCTGAAGTTTTCACACTTGAGTTCATTCCAATCAGCGCGCCATCAAGCGTATGGAAATATGGGTCAGCTAAAATCATACGAATCGAAATGGTATTTGGATTAATATTCCCTTCAGGCGTAAAGGTACGGGTTGTCGTTCCGATACGGTATTGCTGTACACCTTTGTCATCTTTCATTAATAGTGGGTCAAGCACATCTTTTCCACTACAGCCTTCCGTCGCGTGTGTAGACAAATCGACAATTTGACTATCTTGACGAGTAAATACATCGTCTGGCACGCCAGATTTTATATTTGTGCGAATATCACCATTACGGTCAATCACCACACCCAATTTCACTGTTTTAATCGAGGTATCGGTAAATTTAAAGGTTAAATCTGCATATAACGGGAAGATATAATTTTGTCCAGCAGCAACATTTTCAACAGACTTAAAGACTTTTTTGTCTAAATACGATAACGGATAAAGCTTGTATAAATCCATCGTGCCTTTAAATTGCACTTGGTTAATGTTTTGCTCCCACAGGCCTAATTTTTTCTTATCATCGGCCGTCAGAACATAATCATCTTTTTTAGCCATTAACGTTTTATATAAACTTCCACCCGTACCGACCACCATTTTGTCGGCAAGTAGCGTCCCTTGTTTAATAATCAGCGGGCCAGAGTTGGCTTCTTCTGCATCAAAACGGAAACCCAGAATGCCAGGTTTATCAATTTGCTTGGTAAGCGGATCAATCCAATTGTCCTGCGGCGTTGCTGTTAAACGTGTTGGTCGTACCTGTGTCAAGAGCAAGACATTCACACCACCAATGGTACTCAACTGTTGATCAACTTTGCCCTTCCACTGTAAACCACTACCAAATGTCATGCCTTGGCGGTCCGTCATTAACATGAAATGACCGAATAAATTGACTTTTGAACTATCGGTCGGCAAACATTCATTTTTGTCACAGCCCACCAATCCATTTGAACCACTGGCATTGGTAATCACGCCATCAGTTGAAAATAACGCAAACTCAGGCTGATATACCGCAGCCGTTGAGATATTCATGAGTTTTGAAACTAAGGTAAATGCATTTTCATTGCTGACTTCGGACAGGTCTAGCCAAGGTGTAAACAGGTCATTAAATTCCGTATCTGAACTGATACTGAAATCTGCTGTCGCGACATTTCGAGTGATTTGATCAATCAAAACTTTATCTGCATTGTTGATATAAACCGCTTGGATGTCTGTAGCTGTAACTGCGCTATTATTTTTCAATGCCAAGGCTTGAATGATTTTGGCTAAACGCATGGCCACTTTAACCGTTGCGTCGCTATTTGAAATCGTTGCAGCAGGTTTACCCGCGATGCCGGCAGCCAAATCCAATAAGGTCAAACGTGGGGGTGTCGTGCCACTGGCTACATTTGAAATTTGCTTCAAATCCACTTTACCCAAATCAATTCGACGTGATTTTTCACCTTGGACAAAGAAAGTTACCGTATCGCCAATCTTACAAGCACCTGTCGAAACACCTTCTTTTAGATCAAACAAGGTAATATAGGTATTTTTAACGTCGCTCGAACAATTAAAGTTCAGACCTTCAATTGGATAATCTAAAACAAACTCGACACAGCCTTCGGTATTACTTTTACAAGTACCATTGGTTGTACTGGTATCATAAATTTCAGGATTCACATTTGCACTTTCACCGCCACAGCCACTGAGCGCTGCAACCAATGCCGTTAAAGCAAACGGTAATAAAATTTTATTTTTCATCCTAATTCTCTTTTTTATGTCCTTAACGGATTGCTGTTAATTTAAGTTGGCCTTGATTGGTTAATACGCGACCATCGACGTCAATTGCTGTTGCTAAAGGCGTTAAAAATAAATACTGGCTACCTTTAGGCACTTGAATCACGCCTTCAATTTTTTCATGGTAAAGATGATCCGCTTCACCTTGGTTATTTTTGAATCCACCTGCGCCTTCCATGACACATCCATTTTTGTCTAAAAATACCGCAAATGGCCAATAAAATGTAGGATTTTGTACTTTGGATGCAAATGAATGTATACGAATATTTTGTAATGGTGATTTTAGTTTTACGACTTCATAGTCAAATTCGTCTGATAAAGGCGCTCGAGGCCATAAATTAATATCTTGTGCCAAGTCAAGCTCTTTGGCTTTCTTCATTTTTTTATTTGAAAAACATTGCTGACCTAAACCTTGAATGGTATCAGCTTGTGAGACCCGATAATATGATGTGGCTAAAGTGATTGGGCCTGTATCTTCGGGTTGATTACGTTTAAATAAATTATCAATGACGGAGCGACTTACACCTTTTTCACGTTCAATGGTTTGCATCCGCGTTTGCCCCATCTTGCTATCAATAACGCCTTCGGGCATGGTGTAAAAGCGCTTTTTGCCTTCTAAGTTAAACTCTTTATCTTCAAGATATTCATTATTGACATACTTTTCACCAGCCATCGTCGAAAAGCCTTGCTCTTGTTTTGCCTTAGCCGATTGTTTTGAAGGATGATTTTCTAAGTTTTCACCTGAAGATCGTACGGATTGATCAGTACTGACTACTTTCTCAGCAAGGATGTTTTTCTCGACGACAGGTTTATCTTTTTCAGCTAGAACTTTGGACTGATACGCTTCACGAGGTTGGGTTAGCTCTGATTGCTGTAACTTCTCTGTCCATGCGGTTGAAGGTACCACTTTTGCTGTCGTATCTGCCGCTTGTGCTGACTTTTCAGATTTGCGAACTTTATCCCCTGAGACGTCTTTAATTTTATCTACTGTGACAGCTTTAATTTCATCCCGTTTTTCCGGCTCACGTATACTTAAATGTTGAGAATTCACTGGTCCAACAGCCTGTGCTGTTGGACTCGTTTGACGTGTCATCGGTGTCTTGGTTTGAGACGGACTAATACTTACGGATGGTTGAATAATTTGTTGTACAGGTTGAGAGTCTATCGTTTTAGCAGTTGGACTTTCTTTAGGTTTTTTTGCCGGTTTTTCTTGCACTTGTACCACCATTGGGCGCCCATCCGGCCCAATAATGGTATGAAACGCCCCGGCATAGGCATACGACACTTGCACCACAGACAGTACAAGTAACGCGTTTATGAATAAAATCCTTTTCATTCTGTTTGCTTATCCTACCAACGAGTTCTGTAATTTAATCCTAGGATGGTGATTTTCGTATCGGTTTTTACATTCATTCCAGCATATGGGTTTAAAAGTATGTTATTCACACCGGTTAAGTTTGCAAGACTACTAGTATTCGCTGGAATGTTATCTTTACTGCGTAAAAAGCCGATTGATAAATCTAGATCCGTATCTGCATCAAAACGATATCCAATCCCCATACCAAAGAGTTGCGCACCATTAATTGGTACCATGGTATTTCGCTTACCGTCAGGAATAGAGGTACTCCGTGGTTCATAGCCTGCACGCAATTTCAAACGATCTGTTGCTGAATATTCAATACCGATGCCCCAGTTCCAAGGCGACGTAAATTTCAAAGGTAAGGCCAAAGAATTATCGGTCACATTTTCAGATAATAATTTTGCAATTTTCAGCGCTGAAATTTGACGGTCGAATTCAAAACGGAATTTGTCCCAAGCACGATAATCGGTCCAGCCCACATCAAAATTGATTTGTAAATCAGGCATAACCTTATATTTGATCCCCGCCTGTACATGCTGTGGATATTCAAAATCCATCGAAACCAAACCCGACTCCGAGTTTGGCACAGCATTTGGGAAACCTAAAATTGCAGCTAAAATTTGACCTGTTGGTGATGACATTAATCCCTTAATCATCTCCTGAGGTGCTTTCGCATTTTGTATGCGATAACGACCTTTCATGCGCATTTTCGCTGCACTTTGGTACACCATACCAAAACTAAAATCTTCGCGTGGCTCCCACAAAACCCCTAAGTTGTAACTTGGGCTCAGTGACTGCTCTAAAGCCAATTCCATCTGACCAAATTTACCAAATGGGTTCATCCCTTCTTCGGTATTACACATCCCCAATAGCAAGATGTCGGTAATAATGTCCGAATTTTCCTTGAATGGCGTACAGACGACTTCATCAATCATCCTTAACATACCGATCAACTCATTGGGAAATCGTAGATCAGATTTCAATCCAATGGCTTGATAGGACATCCCTACACCACCACCAATCGATAGCTCATCACTGACTTGATAACCTACAGTTGGCGATAGATAAGTAATACGCTCTAGAGCAACTTGTTGCCCCATGAAATTACCCGGGTTACCATTTTCAGCACCAAAACCCGCGATCAAAGGTGCATAAACGGCTGATGCAAATGTTGCTTTAGAACCCGGTGGATTATAGGCAATCCCCATCGTTGGCGCGGCAATGGGTTGTCCAGCACCAAAATCCACCATCTTTTTTAAGACAGGTACATATAGAGATGCATATTCAACATCACCAGAAACCTTATCTTTAAAGTCCGTACAAATATCAGCCGTTACTTCAGGGCCATCATTACAGACCATTGGATCATCAGAATAACCAAAGACGTTATAACCCGCAGGAACGGTAAATTCACGTTGAATATCAAAGTTTGCAATAATCCCCTGCATATCGGTTTGCAAACCTTCAATTTTGGTTAATGCTGCAGGGTTAAAATGCACGGCACTAATCCCCGGAGGATCAGCAGTCACTGCATTACCTAATGCAAGTGACCTTACATCAACTGAAAGGTTGGTACCCAATTGTGCAAAAGCAGCACTAGAACAGCCCGTTAAAACGATCGCACTAACAAGTGGGCTGAGTCGAATTTTACGCATACGACAGCCCTCTTAACGAAGTTTTTTTCCGAAACCTAGGATATCCAACGGGAAAGACAGTCCTAAAGACACATCTGGTGCATCTTCAGTTAAACCTAGCCCCACTGTACCGTTCACAATCGTATCCGGTGATACACGTACACCTAAAGAAATCGCTAGAGTTGAGCTGGTTTGGTCTGCAGGTGAATAGGATTCGCCACTGCTATACGTAAATTCAGCGCCGGTATTGAAACTTTGTTGATATGACATGGTGAGGGAAACATCGTAGTTAAACGAGTATGCAAAACCGAATGCAAAACCGCCACTAATTCCCGGTTCAAATTCTTCAATGACACGCGTACCACGACGTTGGTTTAAACCAGTTTCTTTGAAACCATAGTTGGCTGAGACAGATGCAAACAACACAACGGGGTCAATATATTTACGCGTACTCGCACCGATACCTGCCGAATAGTAACCTTTACCTGTTGCTAGATCATTTACTGCATTGACTTCGTATGGACTGTCACCTGTTTTCGTAGACAAATTACCAAATAAAATCAGTGGTAAACGACCTTGCTTCAGTGGGAATGGTTCCCAGCGTGCGCCTAAAGAAATATCCCCTAAACCTGCAGTTGAAGTATCTTTTAATAAATCAGTTTTCGCCACTAAAGGCAAAGATGCAGAGAATGTCAAATTATCCATTACACCGTATTGCACGGTAAATGTATTGGTCATTGAGTGTGTTGCATTTTCTTGTACACGTAGTTGATAAAGCTGGCCTTGTGCCATTTCCATATCAAGCTGTGTATCACGGTAATAGGTGTAATCTATATCGTAAAAAGATGATATTTCACCTTTTTTAATCAATGAATATTGACGTTCATTCGAGCTAAATACTTCCTGTAAATTCGCTTCTTGGCTCGCATCACCTTCTTGTTGCTGAAGTGCTGTCGATGCTTTTTCATTGGCAGGAGCGACTTCGGATTGTGGCATTTCAGCTTGTACGGGCTCTTCTACAGATTCATACTGTCCAATTTCTGGCTCGGCAGCAGCTTCTTGTGCATTATCAGCTTGGTTTACAGTAGCAGGAGATACAGACTCTTCTACGACTGTCTCTTGTTCAACCGGATCATATTCTCCAAGGCTTGGCTCTTCAGCTGCATAGGCAACCCCCATCACCACCTGAATACTCATGGCTAGTAGTGTTTTGTTCATCCATTTACGATTCATGTTCCTTCCCACCGTTTTTATTTTTTTAATCCTGACGCTTTGTTATACGCATTCATCTAATTATTTACTCTTATAGTAAAGCCTTAGAAAGTTGTAATTCGATTTACCATATGACTCCGACTCTTCATTCATATTTTTATCAAGTCGTATCGTAGATGCCTTGTCTGCAATTTTTTCCATGTAAAACTGCGGATATTGAATATCAACCAATGCATAACGGTTCACGGTTGCATCTTCAACATGTCGCAAGTCTGAATCTTGCAAAGCCAATAAATTTTTACGTTGCTCAGGCGCAACATTGATTAAAAATAATGTGTTGTTTTCCCATATTTCTTGGAATCGAACTTCATCGAAACTGATATTGCCCAGTGCTGGATCTGCAACATAAACACGCCCATCTTTATAGGCTTTAAACACCACAAAATGTTTAAAACCAGCATATGAAATGGGAACAATCGCAGGCTGACCTTGCTTAACTAGATCTGAAAACTCCCCTTTGTAGCCCCCACTTTCTAGCCCGACAGCAGCGACAAAACGTTTCATGTCTAATAAGGAGAAACTTCGACGTTCGATAATTTTTTCAGTTTCACCAAATTTCAGCAAACCATTCATGGTCTGTTGCTCAGTCAGCTGTGTACCTACATAACCATTTAATAAAGTAGTTAAGGCCGCCGAACCACAACTGTAGTCGTAGGCTTGCCGAACGATGCCTCGAAATTGATCTTCTATGGCAGGTTTAATTTTTACAGATTCACGGTGCATCCGAGTAAAGGAATCATTTCGTGAATCCAATGTTTCGGTATAGTGAACTGTTCCGACTGGCTTTTCTTTTAAATCGAAGGACTCTTTGGCAAAGTAATACATCAATGCCGAGCCTACAGCTATCTCTAACATATCTTCTAACTTTTAGTTATCGGCAATGATGTGCCTTTTTTCATTATTTTTTAGAGCTAATGCTCTACATCCATGTATTATGCAAGATACCTTTTTTTTTATAAAAAAACAGCATTTTTTTATGCTTTGTTGGGTCATTCCGCACTTTTTTGTAAAAAAAAGCGCGTGATCAACACGCGCCTTATTTTATTCTAAATTACTTACTAGAAATCGTAATCACAGAACCTGGATTATAAACACCTAAACTAGGGCTATAATATGTTTGCAAGCCTTGAACTTCGATATCACCAATTGAACCAGCAGTACGACTACCTAAATGAACACCTTTCACATAGTTATCAATTGGACCAGAGTTGCTCACCATTTGAATATATCCTTTTGATGCTCCTTCTGCACCATAAACACTAATATCTTGGTTAATGGTTAAGTCTGTTTTACCCGCATCAGCAACTTTTATGCTTTCAATAAAGATTTCACCTGCTTCACGTGTAGCCGTTTTAGTTGATGCATCCAGAATACCTAGATTTTGAATCTCTAAACCACCAATCATAGTTGTATTCAATTTGATCATTGCACCCTGTGGAGCTGCACCAAGTTGAATATTTGCAGCCATCTGACCTGTTTTCAAAGTTAAACCAGAAAGAATTGCATTGTAGTTGCTATCATCACCACCACGACGAATACCTGTTGTACCTGCTGTACCTGATGCAGTTACACCAATTTCGCCAATTTTAATATCTAAACCAGAAACCTGCGCTGCAATATTAACAAACGCTCCACCTTTTGCAGAATTACCAGCATCTGAGTCAATACGTAAATCAGCCAAATTATGACTTGCTAACAAAGCTTGTGAATTCGCAGTAATTACAAGACCATGCTTTTCATTAGCATCACCGGCTATCCCGTTCCCCTTAATTAAAAGAGCACCTGCTACACCTGTACCACCAACAATATTTGTTGAAGAAACTTCTGCATTTGCAGCAAAACCTGTTGGCGTAGGAGGAGTTGTAGTTGTATCAAAAGTAACTTTTGTACCTGTCACAACGTTTTTTGCATCAGTTGCTAAACCGTCATTATCGTGAATGTAAAGTTTCTCGATTGCAACTTTTGAAATACCAATCCCGATGTTAATACCATCTTGACCAGTGGTTGAACTAAGTGCAGCATCGTCCATTGCTTGCATAGCCATAGCATTCGCACTAAATGCGATTGAAGAAACTAGAGCTAATTTAGTGAAATTTTTCATACGGTACTCTCCCAAGAGTATTTATTTTTTTTGATTTTCAACCACTCGATTTATTCAGCTGTAATATTATTTTGTGACAACTGTTAAATCTTTCCTTGAGTTGTTTGCTCGCTCGATTAAATTATATCCAAGCTGAAATTTGTTCAACTGTCGTTGGTCGCAATCTAATTCTTACCGATAAACGGTATTTGCAAACCAAATGAATTAGGAATGGTATAAAATCCATTTTAGTCTTTAAATTTAATTTCTCTGTTGATGCAAAAACCGATTTCTTTTAAAAAATTTATTCTCAAACAAAATGTTAGTGCTCAAAATATTTTGCAAGCGCTTGTACCCTTGTCACATGTGATTTTTTTAGAAGATCAAAACCAACCTGTTATTTGCTTTTTGGCAAATCAATATCAGCAATTTAAGAATGATGAACTTAAAACTTATGTCCGTACCAATTTAGATCAATATGCGGAATGTGATACTCAGCCCTTGCAAAATATCGCCTTCCAAGATTTATGTTCAAAATTAGGCAGCGGTTTTTCTGGGGGCTGGGCTGGTTTTATTAGCTATGATTATGCAACGCAGCAACAGATTTCCTTGCACGCCAAAGCCCAACCTCGCTTGTTTTTAGGACAATTTTCCAGTTTTTTAAAATTAGAAGATGATGGTTGGTATTTTTATAGTTCTGATCATTCTGCAGCTAAGATTTACGACTACATTGATCACCTAATTCAAACCGAGATCGCTCAAGATCGATTTAAATTAACGCAAAAATGTACTGCAAGATGGTCCAAGTCAGACTACACAAAAGCCTTTGACCAAGTTCAGGAATATATTAAAGCGGGCGATTGCTATCAAATTAATTTAACCCAAGAATTTACAGCTCAAGCAAACGGTTCACTCTTAGATACCGCTCAAGAATTTTGGTCACTGACTGATGCACCATATTCAGGCTACTTACGTATTGATGATTTTGAAATTTTAAGTTGTTCGCCTGAACTTTTTATAGATTTTAAGCCTGAACGCAAAATGATTACCAAGCCAATCAAGGGCACGATGCCTCGCTATGAAGATCCAATTTTAGATGAGCAGTCAAAACAACGGTTAAAATCATCTGAAAAAGACATGGCTGAGAATGTCATGATTGTCGACTTACTGCGTAATGATTTGAGTGTTTATGCAGAAACAGGTTCTGTAAAAACACCTAAACTTTTTGATATTGAAAGTTTTAATCAAGTGCATCACATGGTCAGTGAAGTTGAAGCCGTGCTGAAAACAGATGTAAACCCTTTTGAAGTTCTGATGTCTGCCCTGCCAGGCGGTTCGATTACCGGCGCGCCTAAAATCCGCGCGATGCAAATCATTGAGGAACTTGAAGGCGCCCCGCGCGGCGCCTATTGCGGCTCGATGGGTTATTTTAATCACGATGGCACGGGCTCTTGGAATATTTTGATCCGCTCTATTCAAAAATACCAAGATCAGGTTTCGCTGTGGGCCGGCGGCGGAATCACCATCGCATCTGATTGCGATGCTGAATATCAAGAATGTTTTGATAAAGTCGAAGCCATGCTGGATTTGTTAAATACCTGGTATAAGCCAGAATAAACAAAAAAAGCGATTCAATTGAATCGCTTGTTTAATGAATCACTCCAACCTCCTTTAAAAAGGAAGATTAGGCTAGATTTACATTTCGCTGAGCTTACAGAAATCAAGCCAAAATGTCGTTTTTCAAAGTATCTACAAGGCGCTGATTTTGTTCATCTGTACCAATGGTGATACGAAGGAATTGATTAATCCGCGGCTTATTAAAATAACGCACGATAATTCCGCGTTCGCGCAATTCAGCAGCTAATTCACCCGCGTCTTTCGTTGGCAGTGAGGCAAAAATAAAGTTTGCCGCAGAGGGTAATACTTTAAAGCCCAGCTCAGAAAGCTGCTCTACAAGTTTTTCACGGCTCGCAATCACTTTGGCATTTTGCGCTTCAAAATACGCTTGATCCTCAAATGACGCCACGGCTGCTGCAATCGCAAAACGGTCCATCGGATAGGAGTTAAAGCTGTTTTTTACCGCTTCAAGCGCTGCGATTAAATGCGGCTGCGCAATCGCGAAACCAACGCGCAAACCGGCAAGTGAACGCGACTTAGACGTCGTTTGACAAACCACAAGGTTTTCATATTTCGCAACCAAAGCCACAGTAGATTCCGCACCGAAATCGACATACGCTTCATCAATCACAACCACTGAATTTGGATTAGCTTGCAGGACTTCCTCAATTGCAGACAAACCTAAAGCAATGCTGGTTGGTGCATTCGGATTGGTAATGATGATGCCGCCATTCGGCTGTTTATAGTCATCCACAACTATTTCAAAGTCATCGTTCAGCGGCAAAATTTTAGTATTGGCAGCTATACCAAAAAATTGGCTATATACCGGATAAAAACTGTAGGTAATATCTGGATACAGAACCGGCAGTTCTTGCACAAAAAAGGCTTTAAAAATATGCGCCAGCACCTCATCCGAACCATTACCAACAAAGACCTGTTCAACAGGCACATGCTGCTGTTTTGCAATCGCTTGCTTTAACTCAGACGCATCTGGATCTGGATATAAACGTAAAACATCAGCAGAATTTGCCAACACTTTTTGAACTGCTTCCACCACTTTTGGCGATGGCGGATACGGGTTTTCATTGGTATTGAGTTTTAAAATATTTTGGATTTTAGGCTGTTCACCCGGTGTGTACGGCTCTAATTCACGTACATCAGGACTCCAAAAACGCATTTGTTCAGCGGTAATATTTGGCATTTTATTTTGCTCTTTCTCACCCTCTCCTAACCTCTCTTGCACTTCGCTTTAAAGGAATCCTTAAAGCTCGTTCAGGGAGAGGAATATTCATTTTATGAGATTTCCCCTCTCCTGAAAGGAGAGGGTTAGGGAAAGGTTTATATTTTTGGAAAACTAAGTTTTTCACCTAGTCTATATTTTCTTACTGATAACGATAACGTGCTGAACGCGCATGCGCATCTAAGTTTTCCTGCTCCGCTAATGTATCAGCCGTTTTCGCTAAACTTTTCACACCATCTTCAGAGCACATAATTAAACTTGAGCGCTTTTGGAAATCATAAACACCGAGCGGTGATGAAAAACGCGCTGTGCCCGAAGTAGGCAACACGTGGTTTGGACCTGCACAGTAATCACCAATCGCTTCAGGCGTATATCGACCCATAAAAATTGCACCGGCATGGCGGATATCTTCAGCCATTTCCTGCGCTTGATCTAAGCACAGCATCAAATGTTCAGGCGCAACCTGGTTAATCAATTCAGCGCCTTCAGCACGGTCTTTGACTAAAACTAATGCACCACGGTTTTCAATTGAAGTGCGCGCGATATTCGCTTTAGGCAATGCTTCTAAATGCTTTTCAATCCATTGTTCCACTTGATCTAAAAGATCCGCATCTGGCGTGATGAACACCGCTTGAGCCACAGTGTCATGTTCCGCTTGAGACAACAAATCCATCGCCAGCCATTCAGCATTGTTTTGACCTTCTGCATAGACCAAAATTTCGGATGGCCCTGCAATCATATCAATGCCAACTTGACCAAATACTGCACGTTTTGCTGCCGCAACAAAACGGTTGCCCGGGCCAGTGATTTTATCTACAGATGGGATGGTTTCTGTGCCGTAAGCCAATGCTGCAACCGCTTGCGCGCCGCCAATGGTAAATACACGGTGTACGCCAGCCAAATAAGCTGCTGCCAAAACCAATGGATTTAAATCACCATTCGGCGCAGGCACCACCATAATAATTTCAGGCACACCAGCAACATGCGCAGGTACAGCATTCATCAATACAGAAGACGGATAAGAAGCTAAACCGCCCGGCACATAGATACCCACACGGTCCAGCGGTGTGACTTTTTGACCAAGCGTATTTCCTAAAGCATCAACATAGGTCCAGCCGTCTTGCTTTTGCGCTTGGTGAAATTCACGAACACGGTTCGCAGCAAGTTCTAAGGCTTCACGCACTTCTGAACTTAAACCATCAAATGCTGCTTTCAGCTGTTCTTGTGTCAGCTCTAATTCTGAGAATTGATGCGCTGGATGTCGATCGAACTGCTGTGTCAATTTAAGAACATGAGCATCACCATGCTGACGAACATCAGCAATGATTTGGTCAACGGTTTTTAAAAGTTCTGGATCATTCACAGTTTCAAAAGCCAACAAGTCAGCAAAAGCTTGCTTGAAGTTTTGATCTTGAGTCGATAAACGTCGCATCAATTTACCCACAAGGTAATCTATTGGAAAAGATTAGTTTACCTGTTTTACAGCAGCTTGTGGACATCTATCGCATGTGTTCATGTGGAGTTTTATTGAAAATAACTTTCGTTAAAATTGATGAAAATACAGTTTTATCATTATTTTTCAGTTTTCATAAAAAAACCGCCCAAATTTGAGCGGTTTGATCAGCATAGCTAGAAACTTAACAACTTATGCTTTTTTTGCTTGCTCGCGTTCTTCCACGGCTTTTTCTAGCTGTGCAAGAATTGGATTCAACAAAATTTGTTTACGTTTAAAGCTTGCTTTGTTCACGATTAAACGTGAAGACACTTTACAGATTTCTTCCAAAGGCTCTAAACCATTGGCACGTAAAGTGTTCCCTGTATCCACAACATCGACAATGTAATCGCCTAAACCAACCAATGGTGCAAGTTCCATAGAACCATAAAGTTTGATCACATCCACTTGCTCGCCCAAGCTTGCATAATATTGACGGGTCAAATTGACATACTTGGTTGCAATCTTTAAACGACCGTTTGGACGAACCATGCCAACTTTACCAGCCGTCATTAACTTACAGTTGGCAATTTTTAAGTCCAATGGTTCATACACATTTTGTGCACCATGTTCCATCAGCACATCTTTACCTGCCACCCCAATATCTGCAGCACCATTTTCAACATAAGTTGGTACATCAGAAGCACGTAAAATTAAAATACGTACGTGCTTATGGGTCGTTGGAAAAATTAACTTACGAGATTTATCCGGATCTTCCAATAAGTTAATGCCAGCTGTTTCCAACAATGGCAAAGTTTCTTTTAAGATACGTCCCTTACTTAATGCTAAAGTTAAACCATGATCAAAATTGCCCATTACGTCAAAATTGGGATCATCGTTTCTCATATCGCTCATTAACTTACTCGCTTAATTTGGGCACCTAAACCTTGTAACTTCGCTTCAACATCTTCATAACCACGGTCAATATGATAGATACGGTCAATCAACGTTTCCCCATCAGCGGCAAGTGCTGCTAAAACCAATGAGAAAGAAGCTCGTAAATCAGTTGCCATCACGGGTGCAGCAGATAATTTCTCTACACCTGTAACAACAGCATCATTACCTTCAACCTGAATATTGGCACCCATACGTGCTAATTCAGGTACATGCATGAAACGGTTTTCGAAAATCGTTTCAGAAATTGTGGCAAAACCACGACCAATTGCATTCACAGCCATCAGCTGTGCTTGCATATCGGTTGGAAATTCTGGATGTGGTAAAGTCTGGAAACTAACTGCTTTCGGGCGTTTACCCATCATATCCAGTTCAATCCAATCTTCACCGCGCGTAACTTCCGCGCCCATTTCTTCAAATTTATCTAGCACAGACTCCAACAAGTTTGGATCAGTATGTGTGGTTTTGATTTTACCGCCAGTGATCGCTGCTGCAGCGAGATAAGAACCTGTCTCAATACGATCAGCAACAACGGCATATTCACAGCCATGTAGGCTTTCAACACCTGTAACAACCAAAGTATCTGTGTCCAAACCTTCGATTTTTGCACCCATCTTGATCAACATATTAGCAAGATCGGTAATTTCAGGTTCACGAGCCGCGTTACGAATGGTCGTTACACCGTCTGCAAGAACCGCAGCAGTTAGAATATTTTCAGTACCACCAACTGTGACCATATCAAAGACAACTTCGCCACCTTTTAGACGACCATCCACTTTGGCATGCACATAACCTGCTTCAACTTCGATCTCAGCACCAAGTGCTTCTAAAGCTTTTAAATGTTGATCTACAGGGCGTGAACCAATTGCACATCCACCCGGCAAAGACACTTTTGCACTACCATAGCGCGCCAATAACGGGCCTAGCACCAAAATAGATGCACGCATGGTTTTCACGAGTTCATATGGTGCAAATTGGTTATCTAGGCTAGAAGCATCTGCTTTAACCGTATCACCTTCATAACTAATTTGAACACCTAAACCTGCGATCAATTTCACTAAGGTGTTCACATCTTTAAGATTTGGTACATTGGTTAATGTAATAGGTGTATCCGCAAGAATAGTTGCAGCGAGTAATGGCAATGCAGCATTTTTCGCACCAGAAATACGAACTTCACCTTCGAGCTTAGTACCGCCCTGAATCAGAAATTTATCCATTAATTATTAAGCTCCGAATAAGCTTGCTTTGCGCCATTCTTCTTTGGTCATTGCACGAATTGTTACTGCATGTACTTCACCGCTGGCAATGTAGGAGTTCAAAGGTGCATAAACAGATTGTTGACGAGCAACAGGACGTTTGCCTTCAAATTGATCATCGACGATGCGTAGATCAAATTTGCCGCCTTGCCCACTAACTGCAACCTCAGCTTCTGGAAAAGCAGCTTTTAAAATTTCAGTGAGCTGTTCACTATTCATCACAAGACCCCATATAGGACTAACGGTGTAAAACCCGTCATTTTACTATAAATCTAAAAAATAATTCATTAGTCACATACATTATATATATAAAAAAAGAGGTTATAAAAAACCTCTTTTTGTACAATTTACAATCTAAACCGTTAAAGGCATATAAATGAGCTGCATTTTTCGATGTTTATGTAATTGTTTTTTTAATTTTTCAGACAATTTTTTGATCGAGGTATACATATCATCAGCGCACGCTTGTGCAAAAAGTTCTGTCCCAGGTAATCGTATAATCGCTTCCGCAATATGATTATCACTACCTTTTTTTGAACGTTTATCAACCTGATGATCTTTAGTCAGTTTGACTTGCATACTATTGACCTGATCTAAATGTTTGGTCATTTCCGCAAATTTAAGACGAATATTTTCTTCTATTGCTGGCGTAATTGTTAAATGATGGCCACGAATTGTAATCTGCATAATTCTATCCCTCACCTTCTTTCAGGACTGGAAAAGTTCAAGCCGAATCATCCAACTCAATATGCGAAGCATACATTTACACAATCAGATCATTTCGGCCATTCCTTATAAAAAAAGAGATTCATTATTTCGTCATAATGAACCTCTAGAATAGTCAGATTTTCAAATTTAGATCAACACTTTTCGCTCTGAAGATGATGGAATATGTAACGATTCACGATACTTCGCAACTGTACGACGAGCAACATCAATACCTTCTGCATTAAGCAAAACTGCAATTGCATTATCAGACAAAGGCTTACGTGTATTTTCTTCTGCAATCAACTTTTTAATTTTTGCACGAATTGCCGTCGAAGACGCTTCCCCACCAGACGATGTTCCAACATGACTTGAGAAGAAATATTTCAACTCAAATAATCCACGTGGTGTGAGCATATATTTATTTGTGGTTACACGGGAAACTGTGGATTCATGGAGTTCAACTTCTTCCGCAATATCTCGCAGGACCAAAGGCTTCATTGCCTCAGGCCCTTGTTCAAAGAACGCTCGTTGATGCTCCACAATACAGGTTGCCACTTTTAATAAAGTTTTATGTCGTTCATCAATGCTTTTAATGAAATTCTTAGCTTCAAGCATTTGATTACGTAAATATTGATTATCGTCACTTTGATCTGCACGCTTGATCATATTGGCATAGAAAGAATTCACTCGTAGCTTTGGCATTACATCAGGATTTAACTGTACCAACCAATGTTCATTCTTTTTTAGCACCACTACATCTGGAATTTGATAGTCTGAATCTTTATCTTCAAACTCTTGCCCTGGATGTGCTTTTAATGTTTTTAACAAACAAATGGCTAGTTTAAGTTGTTCCGTATTTAAACCCGTTTGCTTAATTAACTTAGGTAATTCATTGGTAATCAGCAACTCATAATTTTTCAATAATAAAATAGCTTCATATCGATATTCGATATGATCAGGAAGATTTTCAACTTGTACCATTAAACATTCAGCGAGATTACGTGAACCTACACCTAAAGGATCTAGACGCTGAATATGCTTTAAAACCACCAAAACTTCGTCATCTTCGACTTCTTCTTCATAATCCATAGAATCTAAAAGATGCTGAACAGATTGGGTAATTTCATTTAAGTCACAATCTAAAAAACCTTTGTTATCTAAAGCATCGATAATACAGTGTGCAATTAGTTTATCGATCACAGAAAAGTGTAAAAGATTAACTTGCTCAAGCATATGTGCTTGTAAACTTTGATGCCCCTGCCGATTATCTTCGCGCTCTTCAAATTCAGCAGCACCTAAACTTGTAGGTTGATGCGTATAAACATCATCCCACTCCGTATCTACCGGTAACTCATCAGGCAAATGATCGGCATTTAATTCATTGGTTAAGTCTTTATTTTCCCTTTCTTGTTCTTGTAAGCTATTTAAACTTTCAACGGTATTTTGTTCTTCAACTTTCTCTAATAGAGGATTACTGTCGAGTTGGATTTGAATTTCTTGTTCCAATTCCAAACTTGAAAGCTGTAATAAACGAATGGCTTGTTGTAATTGAGGTGTTAATGATAAGGAATTGGCAACCTTTAACCCCATCGCTAATTTCATTAATAACTCCCCCTATAATTAACCGCACTTTATAAGCAATTTTTATGCCGTTTTATTTTTTATAGCATAATTTTGAACAGAACGCCCGATTTTTTGTCTTTTTTAGACACATTATTCAGCTAATTTATTCTTTTATTAGGAACAATTCGCCTTATAAATGAATTATTTAATTAGATATATTATTAATTTCACTCTATTTTCCTTTTCACCACACATAAAAAAACACCCCCTTCGCTTTGAAGGGGGTGTTTCGAATAATGAGCTGGCGATGACTTACTCTCACATGGGTAACCCCACACTACCATCAGCGCTAAGAGGTTTCACTTCTGAGTTCGGGAAGGGATCAGGTGGTTCACTCTTGCTATTG
>NZ_VOZA01000141.1:0-1076 GCF_013420015.1 Acinetobacter sp. YH12039
ATAAGAATATTGATAACCCGAATCGCGGATAAAAAATTGACTTGAAAAATAAGAGGACTATAGCCATCAGTTGAGTTACCACACAAAACTTAAAACTCTAGTCCCGATGTTTAATAGTACCGAATTATTTTGCGTAATTGATGATTTCTTTCTTAAATTTGAAGCAACCTACTGGAATTTCCTTAAACAAAGTCGTCGTTTCTCCAGAGTCCGAACCGCTCACTTGAGTATCTCAGAAATCACTTTTATCGCGATCTGGTATAAATGTTCTCATTTCACTAATTTCAAAGCATTTTTCACATGGTTGAAACAGGATAAAAATCATTTATTTAAAAGCTTACCCTGTTACCAACGGATGATTCATCTGATTAATAGACATCAATTAGCTCTACACGCTTTACATGTGGCGCTAATGAAAGGCCAAGGTACACAATATTTATGGATTGATTCAACAACTCTGCCAGTTTGTAAAAATCAACGTATTCAACGCCATAAATCATTAGTCCAAATTGCATCACGTGGTAGAAGCTCAATGGGCTGGTTTTATGGCTGTAAATTACATATTGTGATGAATCAATTTGGTGAAATTGCTTGTTCTGCTTTATCCAATGGACATTTGGCTGATATCAAAATGGTTGAGAGACTCGTTAAAGAGATGGAAGCAAAGTTGTATGGAGATAGTGGCTATATTAGTCAAGAACTGAAGAGTAGGTTGAAAGAGCAAGGTATTGATTTAATTACCTATCATCGAAAAAATATGCAGGCTATACAACTTTCTGAGTCAGATAAATATCACTTAAAACAGCGCAATAAGATAGAGACTTTATTCAGTTTATTGAAAGGTCAGTACAATTTAGTGACAAGCAAAGCACGTAGTGTTCATGGATTTCTAGGAGGGATTTACGCGTCCTTGTGTGCATATCAACTGATCCATAAAAATAAGCCAACAATTCAAATTATGAAGTCATCGGCTTAAGCAGGATTCGGGTTAAAATATGGAAAATATGTTTTTGTGAATTATAATCAAATAGGTTCATTAAAATATGACATTAATCACATAAAATGCATTATTATAG
>NZ_VOZA01000142.1:0-1039 GCF_013420015.1 Acinetobacter sp. YH12039
GGCTTTGTTGCACAAACCTATCTGTAAAGGCTTTTTCAGCAATATAATTTCAAAATGAATAAGCCTGCCTCTAAAATCTACCGTACAACCAATTGGTCATCCTATAACCGAGCCTTAATTAACCGAGGTAATATTTCCATTTGGTTTGATCCTGCTACGCAATGGTATGCGCCATCAAAAGGCAAACAAGGGCGAAATCAAACCTACTCCGACGCAGCCATCCAATGCTGCTTAATGATCAAATTACTATTCCGACTCTCTTTACGTATGGTCACAGGTTTTGTTCAAAGTCTGATTAAACTCTCTGGATTAGATTGGACAGCTCCGGATTATTCCACCCTTTGTCGTAGACAAAAGCATATTGATATTGCGATTAGCTATCAAAAAAGTAGTGATGGACTGCATCTACTCGTAGACTCTACTGGTTTGAAGTTTCTTGGTGAAGGTGAATGGAAACGCAAGAAACATGGGGCTGAATATCGTCGCCAATGGCGTAAGCTTCACATTGCTATAGATGCTAAAACCCTGCAAATACGTGCAGTACAACTCACCACAAATAATGTCAGTGATTCTCAAGTACTCGAAGATTTACTTGCTCAAATTCCCTTGGATGAACCAATTGATTCTGTTTATACAGATGGTGCTTATGACACAAAGCACTGCCGACAAGTCATTTTAGATCGAGATGCACATGCGATCATTCCACCTAGAAAGAATGCAAAGCCTTGGAAGGATCAGCAAGCGAGGTCTATAGAGCGGAACGAATTATTAAAGACAGTCAAACGGCTAGGCAGATCGCTTTGGAAAAAGTGGTCTGGTTATCACCGTCGAAGTTTGGTTGAAACCAAGATGCATTGCATCAAATTATTAGGCGATAAATTAACAGCGCGGAGTTTTCCAAGTCAGGTGAATGAGATCCATGCACGCATGGCAGTCTTGAATAAATTCACAGAATTAGGTCGCCCTCATACCCAAGTTGTCTCTTAAATTTGAGTAGCTTAAGGGAACTCAGCCTTTCAAACCTTTATGCAACAAAGCC
>NZ_VOZA01000143.1:0-524 GCF_013420015.1 Acinetobacter sp. YH12039
GCGGTGGTTATCGTGTGGTCGTAGCGATTGCTGACGTGAGCCATTATGTACGTCCGGGCAAACCACTGGATGATGAAGCGCAAGAACGCGGGACATCCGTGTATTTCCCACACTTCGTTTTACCAATGTTGCCTGAAGCACTCTCTAATGGCCTGTGTTCATTAAATCCGAATGTCGATCGCCTGTGCATGGTCTGTGACCTGAAACTGTCACGTGCTGGCCGAGTGACCGGGTATGAATTCTATCCTTCAGTCATGCATTCCAAGGCACGTCTGACCTATGATCAGGTCGCGAAGTATTTTGAAGGTGACAGTACAGCAATCACTGAAGATCGTAGTGTACGTAAATCACTAAATACCCTGTTCCAGTTGTATCAGATTCTAAAAGGCTTACGTGCTGAACGTAATGCGATGGAATTCGAAACCATTGAAACCTATATGACTTTCGATGAGCTGGGTGGTATTAATGAGATTCTGCCACGTACCCGCAATGACGCGCATAAGCTGATTGAAGAATGTATGTTG
>NZ_VOZA01000144.1:0-1030 GCF_013420015.1 Acinetobacter sp. YH12039
TCAAAGCAATAAATTGCGCTTCATTGATCACGGGCACACCGAGTTTTTCTGCTTTATCGAGCTTAGAACCGGCTTTTTCACCCGCCACCACGCATTTGGTCTTGCTAGAGACACTCCCACTGACCCGTGCACCTAAGGCTTGCAGTAATTGCGTCGCTTCATCACGTCCCATAGAGCTTAAAGTTCCAGTCACTACCCAGCTTTCGCCATTCAGTGGTTGGCGCGTTGGTGCAATTGGCGCATCCCAATGAATACCGGCAGCCAACAAGCGATCCAATACTTCCAGATTATGCGGTGCCTGGAAGAAATCAACAATCCACTCTGCTGTAATATCACCAACATCCGGTGTTTTCTTTAAAGCGTCTACATCAGCACTACGCAAAGCGTCGAGAGTCTGGAAAGTATTGGCCAGCATACGTGCTGTCGTTTCACCTACGCCACGAATCCCGAGCGCATAAATAAACGCTGCCAATGTAGTTTTCTTGCTGTTCTCAATCGAATCAATGAGATTTTGAACGGACTTTTCACCCATTTTTTCGATTTGCAGTAATTGCTCACGATGCTCATGCAAGTGATAAATATCCGACACATCTTTCAAAAGATTGAGATGTAACAGTGACTCCACCCAGCGATCGCCCAAACCTTCGATATCCATGGCCTTACGTGAAACAAAGTGACGGATGGTCTCAATGCGCTGCGCTGCACAATACAGCTCACCTGAACAGCGTGCCAGTGCTTCACCTTCTGGCATGACCACAGGAGAATCACACACTGGACAGTTCTCTGGCAAATACACTTCTACCGCATCGGCAGGACGGAATTCTGGCCAGACTTTTTCAACCTTAGGAATCACGTCACCACTACGATAAACGCTGACGGTATCACCAATACGCACATCCAGACGATGAATTTCACCAATATTATGCAGGGTCACATTGGAAACGGTCACGCCGCCCACAGCAACCGGATTCAACCGTGCTACAGGCGTTAGAGTCCCGGTACGACCCACTTGCCAGTCAATATTTTCAAC
>NZ_VOZA01000145.1:0-1011 GCF_013420015.1 Acinetobacter sp. YH12039
AGAGGTGGTCCCACTTGTTTGAACAACTAAAAGCGTATTTATAAGTGATATTCCGCTCTAGTTAAGCCACCTTGTTTTGTTGGGGTAGCTGATCATAGTAAAACTCATTTGGTGTCATTTTGTCTAGACTCGAATGAGGTCGTTTCAAATTATAAAACTCAAAATATGCACTTAATTGCTTTTTCGCATCTGTGACACTGCTATAAGCTTTGAGATACACCTCTTCATATTTAACGCTCCGCCATAATCGTTCAACCATCACATTATCTACCCATCGACCTTTACCATCCATACTGATTTGAATGCCATTTGATTTCAATACATCAATAAATGCATCACTGGTAAACTGGCTGCCTTGGTCTGTATTAAATATTTCAGGTCGACCATATTTTTCAATCGCTTCATTTAAAGCCGAAATACAAAAATCCACCTCCATACTAATCGATACCCTATGCGCAAGTACCTTGCGGCTATGCCAATCAATCACAGCACATAAATAAACAAAGCCTTTTGCCATAGGGATATACGTTATATCCGTAGACCACACTTGATTACTGCGCTGAATAGCCAACCCTTTGAGCAGATATGGATATTTACGGTGAGCTTGATTAGCCTGGCTTAAATTTGGTTTGCAATATAACGCCTGAATACCCATTTTCTTCATTAAAGTACGTGTATGACGTCGTCCTATATGATGTCCTTGACGATTCAACAAATCACGCATCATACGACTGCCTGCAAAAGGATATTGCATATGTAATTCATCAATACATCGCATCAGCTTCAGATCTGATGCACTCACAGGTTTTGGGCGATAGTAATAACAACCACGGGAGACTTTCAGCAGCTTAGCTTGCTTAGATACTGAAATCTGAAGTGAGTCGTCGATTAACTTTTGTGGTTGAAGCGGCCCAGTTTCTTCAACACACCTTCTAAAAAATCAATTTCTAATGCCTGCTCACCGATTTTTGCATGTAGTTTTTTTAGATCGATGGGTGGTTCTGTTGGAGC
>NZ_VOZA01000146.1:0-1006 GCF_013420015.1 Acinetobacter sp. YH12039
GTACCAGCGTACGGCCCACAGAATGATGTCACGCTGAAAATGCCGGCCTTTGAATGGGTTCATGTGCAGCTCCATCAGCAAAAGGGGATGATAAGTTTATCACCACCGACTATTTGCAACAGTGCCGATAAAAATATATCATCATGAACAATAAAACTGTCTGCTTACATAAACAGTAATACAAGGGGTGTTATGAGCCATATTCAACGGGAAACGTCTTGCTCGAGGCCGCGATTAAATTCCAACCTGGATGCTGATTTATATGGGTATAGATGGGCTCGCGATAATGTCGGGCAATCAGGTGCGACAATCTATCGATTGTATGGGAAGCCCGATGCGCCAGAGTTGTTTCTGAAACATGGCAAAGGTAGCGTTGCCAATGATGTTACAGATGAGATGGTCAGACTAAACTGGCTGACGGCATTTATGCCTCTTCCGACCATCAAGCATTTTATCCGTACTCCTGATGATGCATGGTTACTCACCACTGCGATCCCCGGGAAAACAGCATTCCAGGTATTAGAAGAATATCCTGATTCAGGTGAAAATATTGTTGATGCGCTGGCAGCGTTCCTGCGCCGGTTGCATTCGATTCCTGTTTGTAATTGTCCTTTTAACAGCGATCGCGCATTTCGTCTCGCTCAGGCGCAATCACGAATGAATAACGGTTTGGTTGATGCGAGTGATTTTGATGACGAGCGTAATGGCTGGCCTGTTGAACAAGTCTGGAAAGAAATGCATAAGCTTTTGCCATTCTCACCGGATTCAGTCGTCACTCATGGTGATTTCTCACTTGATAACCTTATTTTTGACGAGGGGAAATTAATAGGTTGTATTGATGTTGGACGAGTCGGAATCGCAGACCGATACCAGGATCTTGCCATCCTATGGAACTGCCTCGGTGAGTTTTCTCCTTCATTACAGAAACGGCTTTTTCAAAAATATGGTATTGATAATCCTGATATGAATAAATTGCAGTTTCATTTGATGCTCGATGAGTTTTTCT
>NZ_VOZA01000147.1:0-1006 GCF_013420015.1 Acinetobacter sp. YH12039
ATTCATGTTCACGGATACGCCCTGCCGCAATATGAATACCCAGCTGTTTGTATTCATCCTGCACGCCATCAAACATTTTATCTAAAGTCGATACGCGTGCTTTCAGGCCAGATTGAGAAGTCTCAATTTCTTTGACCAGTACATCAATCTGTTCTTTGGTGGTATTGAAATGCGAGTCAAAATTATCTTTCACGCCCTTAAATTTGCTGATGATATTGCCCAGAAATCCTGAACTTTTTTTCTTGTTCAAGATACTGCTGGTATTCAGTTGCTGTGCCACCTGCACCACCTGATTCAGCTTTTGACCGGTTGCATCCAGATCTTTATTTTGTACCAGATTCAGCAATTCATCGGTATAGCTTGAAGTTTTGGTGGCTATATTTTTGCCATATTCGGCCACACTATTATGACTCATATTCTGCAGTTCTTTACGTGCTGCCAAGACCCCCTGAAAATCGGCAGGCTGCAAGCCCAGCTCTTTCAGATCCATTTGCTGGAACTTCTGTTCAGTCAGTTCAGTTGAGCTTTCGACAGGTAAATTTACTACATCAGATTTGGTCATGTTTCACCTTATATTGTTATGTATTCGAGGGTTTCTCGAGTGACTTTTTTAACGTTTTAATCAAATTGTCCCGGCTATTATCAAGTTTTTCCAGATCACTTGTCGAGTGTTTCGTCTGGCTTTGTTTGACATGATATTGCCAGGCCGGAATCAGCACCTGTTGCGCTTCTTTAAACCGATCCAGTAGGCTATAAGACAGTTGCTGGGACAATTGCATCTGGGTAATGGCAATGTCATTACTGCTTTGCAAGGTTCTTAAGGTATGCACCTTTTTTGACAGCCGCTCAGAAAAATTATCCAGTGGATGCTGATTCCTTACAAACTGCGGATATTCAGATAAAAATTCTTTTGCTGCCACAATATGCTTGGCCATTTGCTCACGTAAACCGATCAGCTGCTGGAATCGCGATTGGGATTTCTGGATTTCAATTTGCAACTTACGGC